>JAVVHK010000030.1:0-10465 GCA_032249525.1 Bacteroidota bacterium
CCGGCCTGGGGGGGGGGGGGGCCCTGTGCTGCGGGGGCGGCCAGCCCTGGGGGCTGGCCGCCGCTATCCCCTCTTCACATTAAGAAAGCCTTGGCCTCAAAATGGTATAATACAGAGAGGAGGGAGTACACTTCCTCTTTTGCCGCAAGCAGCAGCCCATCTTCCCTCCGAGAACCGGAGGCTCCTATAAAACCCCTACCTCCTACTCGGTTTAGCCCGGGCAAGGCGGTTATTCTGCCGTGAGCTGCTGGAAAACCTCCTCTAAGGGTAGCTGGTGTTTTTCTAAGCGGAGGAGGGGGACGCCCTGCTGCACGGAAGCCTCGTAGATGCGACGTCGCAGGTCTATGTGCGGGGGGCCTTCTATTTCCCAGGTCATTTTGTCTTTGGGGCGTACGATGGCTTCGGGGGGCAAAAAGTCCCATCGCAAAGGCCGCTCCGCCGTCTCCACTATATAGCTCTCCCGCCCTATATAGGCATTGAGCTGGGAGAGGGGCGCCTGCAGAACGAGCCTTCCTTGATGCAGGATGAGCACCTCAGAGGCAATAGCCTGCACTTCCGCCAGAATATGCGAGGAAAAGATGACTGTGTGAGACTGGCCTAAGTGCTGGATGAGGGCACGTATCTCAATGACTTGGTTAGGGTCTAAGCCGCTGGTGGGTTCGTCTAAGATGAGGAGGGGTGGGTCATGAAGGAGAGCCTGGGCTAGGCCTACGCGCTGGCGATACCCTCGGGAGAGCGCCCCAATCAGCTTATGCGCATGGGATTCCAGCCCGACCCGAGCTATCACCTCTTCTACTTTTTGGCGGAGGGGTCGCCCACGCAAACCATACAACCGCCCCCGAAATAGGAGATATTCCCGCACATAAAGGTCTAAGTAAAGGGGATTGTGTTCGGGTAGGTAGCCGATGTGGGCTTGAATGATCTGCCGGTCTCGGGGCATGTGCCAGGTTCCTAAACGTACCTGACCGGCGTCGGGTTTTAGATAGCCCGTCAAAATCTTGAAGGTAGTAGACTTACCGGCCCCATTTGGCCCTAAGTACCCGTAGATGCCAGGCCCTTTCAAGGTAAAGCTCACATTGTCCAGGGCCTTTTGGGGGCCATAGCGCTTCGTAAGGCCCTCTACGACCAGCTCCATACCCTATATCCCCAGCAGCAGCCGAACCGGGTCTTCTAGAAGCTCTTTCACCCGCACCAAAAAGCTCACCGCCTCCTTCCCGTCAATGACCCGATGATCGTAAGAGAGTGCCACGTACATCATGGGGCGGATCTGGACTTGTCCGTTTATGACCACGGGGCGCTCTTGAACCTTATGCATGCCGAGGATAGCTGTCTGGGGAGGGTTGAGGATAGGCGTGGAGAAGAGGGAGCCAAAAACGCCTCCATTGGTAATAGTGAAGGTCCCGCCCTGCATCTCCTCAATGCTGAGTTTATTTTGGCGGGCCCGCGCCGCTAAGTCGGCAATCACCCGCTCTATTTCAGCTAAGGAAAGAAGATGCGCATTCCGAACGACAGGCACCACCAGCCCCCGATCCGTACTAACCGCCACGCTAATATCTACATAGTTGAAATACACCAGCTCATCTTCGTAGAGCTGGCTATTGACTTCGGGGAATTCCAGTAGGGCTTGGGCGCAGGCTTTGGTGAAAAAGCTCATGAAGCCGAGGCCGATGCCGTGTTTTTCTTGGAAGCGCTCTTTATAGGTTTTTCGGAGATGGAGGATCTGACTCATATCCACCTCGTTGAAGGTGGTGAGCATGGCGGTTTGGTTTTTAGCGGCGAGGAGGCGTCGGGCGATGGTTTGGCGGATGGGGGAGAGTTTTTTGCGGGTTTCGGTGCGCTCGGTAGAAGGTACTTGGAGGGGAGTTTGGGGAGGGGGTGTTGAGCTAAGGGTGGGTGCAGGGGGGGTTTCTACGGGAGGTGGGGTGGGTTGGGCTGAGGCGGCGAGGGCATCGGCTTTGGTGAGGCGGCCGCCGGGACCTGTGGGAGGTACTTGCTCTGGACTAAGACCCTTTTCGGCTAAAATACGAGCCGCGGCGGGCATTACATGGGTAGGGGCGGAGGGCTGAGCTGCGGGCGCCGCTTTTTCCGAAGGAGGAGGGGATACGGTTTTTTCTGGGGCCTTAGGGGGTTCTGACCCGTTCGTGGGGGTAGCTTGAGGGTCTATGCGGGCGATTACTTGCCCTACCGGTACCGTGCTCCCTTCCGCTACCAGAATCTCCAATCGCCCCGAAGCTTCAGCGTACACCTCCAGCGCTGCTTTGTCTGATTCTATCTCGGCTATTTTCTCATCTTTTTGGACCCAGGCGCCATTAGGCTTGAGCCAGCGGCTCACTAAAACCTCGGTAACAGACTCGCCCGGCGAGATGGCTTTGATTTCTATCATACGCGTTCGGGAATCAGATTGAAGGCTCGCCGCAGAATGTAGTTCTGCTGGCGCAAGTGGTGGCTATAAGAGCCTGTAGCGGGGCTGGCGGCTTCTTTTCGGGCAATGGGCTTAGGCAGAGGCAGACCATGTTCTATGAACTTGCGCATGATATAGCCCCAATAGCCCATGTTGATGGGCTCTTCTTGAACCCAGTAGATTTCTTCCACGTGCTCGTGGGCGGCTAAGGTTTCGCGCAGGGGCTCTTCGGGGAAGGGATATAGCTGTTCTATTCGGACGATAGCGGTGTCGTATTTTTCATGTTCTCGGCGGGTAGCTACAAGCTCGTAGAAGATTTTCCCGGTGCAGAGGATCAGGCGGCGGGCTTTGTTGGGCGGGACTTCAGGGTCGGGTAAAATTTCCTGAAAGGTTCCTTGGGTAAGGTCGTCCAGGCGGCAGACGGCTTCGGGGTGGCGCAAGAGGCTTTTCGGGCTGAAAAGCACTAAGGGGCGTCGGGTCGTGCTGCGCACTTGCCGCCGAAGCGCATGAAAGAGATTGGCAGGAGTAGTGAAGTTGCACACATACATGTTATTTTGCGCCGCTAAAATCAAGAACCTTTCTGGGCGAGCGCTGGAATGTTCGGGTCCTTGCCCTTCGTAGCCGTGGGGAAGTAGGAGCACCAAACCACTTAGGCGGTTCCACTTAGACTTAGCGGCGACGAGGTACTGGTCTATGATGATTTGGGCGCCATTAGCAAAATCGCCAAACTGCGCCTCCCAGAGTACGAGCGTATGGGGAGACGCCAAAGAATAGCCATACTCAAAGCCCAGCACAGCATATTCGGAAAGGGGGGAGTTGTAGATGTAAAACGGTGCTTGCTGATGCGAAAGGTGATTGAGGGGAATGTATCGGGCTTCGGTTTCTTGGTCTATAAGGACGGCGTGGCGATGCGAGAAGGTGCCCCGTTCCACATCTTGACCGGAGAGGCGAACAGGATTATTTTCTAAGAGGAGGGAGCCGTAAGCGAGCATTTCTACGGTGCCCCAGTCTAAGCCCTCCCCTTTTTGCACGGCTTCGTAACGAGCTTGGTAGACTTTTCGGACGTTGGGATGGGGATGGAAGTTTTCGGGCCACTGGATCACTTTTTGGGCAATGAAGCGCAGAACCTCGGGCTTGACCCGGGTGACGGGATTGGGCTCTAAGTTGTAGTCGTCATAAACTTGGATGCCCTGCCAGGTACGACGAGGGACGGTGTCAATGACGGCCTCTTCCCGGCGAGCTTTTTCTAGCTGCTTGTCGTAGAAGGCATTGCGTTCCTGCTCCATTTGCGAGAGGGCTTCAGGAGTAATCAAGCCCTCTGCAATGAGCCGCTGACCATAAACTTCAAAGGGAGAGGGCCGACTAGCAATGAGCTTGTACATCAGGGGCTGCGTAAAGCGGGGTTCATCGCCTTCATTATGCCCGTGGCGACGATATCCTATGACGTCTATAAAGACATCCCGATTGAAGGCCTGACGAAAAGCAATAGCTAAGCGCATAGCATGAACCACCGCTTCGGGGTCTTCGCCATTCACGTGAAAGACAGGAGAGAGGGTAACTTTCGCCACATCCGTAGCGTAGTAGCTCGAGCGAGCCTGCGCTTCGGGAGTCGTAAAGCCAATCTGATTATTGATGACAATGTGGATGGTGCCGCCGACTTCGTATCCGGGCAGGAGGGAAAGCTGAAGGGTCTCATACACCACGCCTTGCCCCGCAATCGCCGCATCCCCGTGTATAAGAGTCAAGACGATTTTATCGTGGGTGCCGCCATAAAGATTATCCATTTTGGCGCGGGTGGCGCCCGTAGCTACAGGGTCTACCGCCTCCAAGTGCGAAGGATTGGGAAGCATGGACAAATGCACCCGCCGCCCCTTTATCTCCGGGTCGCTGGAATAACCTAAATGATACTTCACATCCCCATCAAACGCATCCGTCGCAATCCCCTTCCCCTCAAACTCCCCAAAGATCGTGTGAAACGACTTCTGCATGATATTGGCCAGCACATTGAGGCGGCCCCGGTGCGCCATGCCAAAAACAAACTCCTCTATGCCCAGCTCAGTGCCTTTCTCCACAAGCTCATATAGACCCGGAATAATCGCCTCATTGCCTTCCAAAGAAAACCGCTTCTGCCCAACAAACTTTCTATGCAGAAACCGCTCAAAAGTCGTAGCATTACAGAGCCATTGGAGAATCTTGAGCTTCTCTTCAGGGGAGAAGCGGGGGAGATTTTCGGGTTTCTCAAGGGCATTCTCAAACCATTCTAAGATTTGGGGGATGCGGATGTAGCGGTATTCTATGCCGATAGGGCCGCAATAGACCCTTCGCAGGTGGGCAATAATGTCGCTCAGAGGAGCGGGACCCAGCCCCACGAGTTTGCCAGCCTGAAAAGTCCGACTAAGGTCCTCCCGAGAAAGCCCAAAACGTTCCAAAGCAAATACCTGGTCTAATTTCGCTTCATGATCCTCGTAACTGGCAAGGGGATTAGTACGGGCATACAAGTGTCCCTCGTTGCGGTAAGCCGCAATCAGCTGAATAACGGCAAACTCCTTTTCTACCCGCCCGTCCGAAACGGGAGGGGCAAACTTTCCATCCAGAGCCGATTGATACCCCTCAAAAAACCGCCGCCAATCTATAGGTACAGAAGCAGGATTGTCTAAGTAAGCCGCCCAGAGCGACTCAATGTAAGCTGGGTCCGCCCGAAGCAAATATTCCATGGCTCACTACCCTATTTATTCCAGAGAGATGGCATAGTAGGCCCGCTCCTGCTTACTATACAGCCCTTCCAGCAAAATACCCCCACTAGCGTCGGAGAGAATCCTTTCCACGTCCTCTACGGTCTTTACGGGCTTCTTATCTATACGCGTGATGACGAAGCCCTTTCGTACGCCGACTTCTTTGAGCGGGCCAGGATAGACCTCCACGACTTTTACGCCTCCATCCACGCCAAGCTCTTTTTTCTCCTTTTCCTGGAGAGGCCGTAAGGCAACCCCTAACTTAGCTATGGAGGTAGTGCGAGGAGCTTCAGTAATGGAGGTTTCTTCGGCGCTGCGGCCCTTGAGGCGAACCGTAACTTCCTTAACCTCCCGCTTGCGATAAAACTTGATTTTCACTTTATCGCCGGGACGGTGGCGGGCTATCAGCTCTTGAAGCTCGGAGGCTGAGCGCACGGGCCGACCATCCACCTCCACAATCACATCTCCACTTTGGATGCCCGCTTCTTCAGCCGCACTGCCTGCATACACATCTCGGATATACGCACCCTGCGATACCGCCAGCTCTTGCTCTCTTTGAAGCTCAGGCGTTACATTCGTGATGCTAACCCCCAAAAGCGCCCGCTGAACCTTCCCATAAGTGCGAAGGTCCTCAACTACCTTTTTTACAATACTCACAGGCACAGCAAAAGAATACCCCGCAAATGTACCCGTAATAGAAGCAATCGCTGTATTGATGCCGACGAGCTTTCCTTCAATATTGACGAGAGCGCCGCCGCTATTGCCGGGATTGACGGCCGCATCGGTCTGAATAAAGGATTCTACGCGGAAGCGGTCATTAAGCAGGTGAAGCGAACGACCTTTGGCGCTTACGATGCCAGCAGTTACCGTGGAAGTGAGGTTGAAGGGATTACCCACGGCTAATACCCAGTCTCCCACCCGAAGGGCGTCCGAATCCCCATACTCCAAGTAAGGCAGCCCTTCGGCGTTGATTTTGAGAAGGGCTAAGTCCGTAGACGGGTCCGCCCCTACCAGACTAGCGGTGAAAGAGCGATTATCATACAGCACCACTTCTATGCGACTGGCCTTTTCAATCACATGGTTGCTGGTAACGATGTATCCATCCGGAGAGATGATTACCCCACTGCCCGTGCCCTGCCCAAAGAAAGGGTATGGGGGTTCGTCGCCTTCGGAGTCATTTTGTGGCCCCCAAAAGAATCGGTGCCACATAGGCGCCGCTCCCGACTGCGTCTTAATATGAACCACGGCGGGCATAGCTATTTGTGCCGCAACCGTAAAGTCTACTGGCGGATGAATCTCCCACTTAGCTGGCATCACGGGCGGCTGCATCACCAGAGCCGCCGGCTTGTCCTCAAACTTCTTTACGAGAAAGTAGGTCGCTAAACTGGCTACCACGGCTACGACGCCGTGCCCAACAAGCTGCCGCATAAGAATACCCCAAGTTCTCCCCAAAAGTACAAACATTTAGCCGTACATGGGTGAGCCTGAATCCCGTTTCTTTGTGGGGGGAGCCTATGTCTAAGTGGTTGGCTTACTTGGTGATGGGGAGCTTGCTTCTTATAGCTATAGGGCTTCCCTGGTCGCACAGCCTCGTCAGCATCGGGGTGGGGGGGGTCATAGCTCTTTCGCTAGTGAAGTCTAATCTGAGACAAAAACTTTTTGAGCTTTTTCGCCGGGAGCGCTTTTTGACCTGGAGCTGGGTAGCCCTATATGCCCTGCATCTGATAAGCTACCTCTACACCGAAAACTGCCCCCAATGGTGGGAAGAAATGCGCATTAAGCTCCCCATGCCCCTGCTATGGCCTGCTACAGTCGCTGCCTTTTCTATCCTCCCTAAAAACCGGCAAGCACTCCTTTTATGGGCTTTTCATATTGGCGTCCTCATCGTGGGCATAGCCACTAGCTTCAAAGTACTTACCAACTTTTCCTGGGCCTTACAAGAAATGCGAGAGTCTCGCTATGTGCCTATGGTGGGAGGCATTTCGCACATCTACTATGCAGGCCATTTGATGGGGGCGCTGATTTTGCTTCTTGTTACGCCGGGCTCTACTCGTTTGCGATTTTTCGTAGGGGCCCTGTATGTGGGGATTATGCATACGCTGGCTCTTCGGACAGCGCTTTTAGCGTTTTATGGGTTAGTAGGGCTGGGAATCCTCTACTGGATGGTGCGTAAGCGGCAATGGCTCCAGGGTCTGGGACTCTTAGCAAGCATAGCGGGTCTCTTATGGGTTCTGATTAACTTTTGGGGCCCCTTGCGAAGCCGCTACGAGAATTTATGCCAGGACCTCAACCAGTACGCCTCAGGAAACCTCTGGCACCTTAGTGTAGGTAGGCGCATAGCGGCCTTGGAGGCGAGTTGGCAGGTCTTTCTTTCCTGTCCTCTCTGGGGCGTAGGGATTGCGGATAACCAAGATGCGGTTTTCGCTGAGGAAGCCCGCCTTCCGTATCACTGGGGGCCAGAGTTTTACCTCCTTCCGCATCATCAGTTTGTGGAGTATGCGATGGGGTTGGGTTTGATTGGGCTGGGGGTGTTTTTGACTTTTTGGGTGGGGGCTTTTTGGCGATCTCGGCATCCTCTTTGGTGGGCGTGGCTGACTACTTGGATTTTGCTGATGCAGGTGGAGGCCTTTTTAGAGCGGCAGATGGGTCTGACGATGTTTTTGTGGGGAATGGGCGTATTATGGGCACGCCTACAAGGGGAGAGTTCGTAGCTTTGGCCCCATGCGTTGGGTCTCGCTTCTGCCGGCCGCTACTGCTTGGATAAAAACGCTGGGCCAGACTCGGCGCCTCATTGGGCGCTCGCACTTAGATGACGAGGATCCCCAAGTTCGGCACCTGCCCGCTTGCACGCATTACACCATCCAAGCCTCCCGCGAAAGCTGGGAATCTTTTCTCAGCCCCTTCCCCATAGACATTGGTACCCTCGCCACCCTCAAGCCCGATGCCATCCTCACGGCCTTCCAATCCCCTGTCCCTGACTTAGACGAAAGAGCCGCCATCCAAGCCCTTCAAAAAGCCGTAGGCCATCCTGTACAGGTCTTCTCCTGCCATGCCGACTCCTGGGAGAGCTATCGGAGTCAGGCCCAAAAGCTCGGCCAAGTCTTAGAAAAGCCCACCCTCGTTCAAAAGCTCCTTCAAAAAGCCGAAAAACGCCGAGAAAAGCTCCTAAAAGCCAGTGCGAGTCTCTCATCGGTTTCCGCTCTTGTGGTTAGTCCCATGCAGACGGCGGGCTTAGTTCAAGTGCATGGGGGCTGGGCGGCCTATTTTGCCCCTTGGGTCAAAATGAGCTTGGCCGTACCCATAGAGCCTTTTCAGACTCAGGTAATTCGGTTGGAGACGCTCTTGGAGTTGGATCCCGAAGTGGTCATCCTTTCGCATCCGGAAGCGTCTTTGCGGAAGGCGGGTCAGATGCTGGCCACTTGGAGCCGGCAGCCTGCTGTTCAGAGCCTCTCCGCCTATCGCCGCAAACGTCTCTATGCTATGGAGGGCTTACGGGCTCTCTTTTGGACGGGTCCCGACCTCATCGCCACCGCCGAAGCCCTCTACGAAATCCTCCATACCCCTACCCACCGCTTTAGCCAGCACCTCGGCCTACTCTGGGCACCCCTTCTCTAAACCTATGCGATACATTTTCATCACCGGCGGCGTCGTCTCTTCCTTAGGAAAAGGTATCTTCGCCGCCTCCCTCGCTAAGCTCCTCCAAGCCCGCGGCTACCGCGTCACCATCCAAAAGTTTGACCCCTACCTCAACGTAGACCCCGGCACCCTTAACCCCTACGAACACGGCGAAGTCTTCGTTACCCACGACGGCGCCGAAACCGACCTCGACCTCGGCCACTACGAACGTTTCCTCAACATCCAAACCTCCCGCGACCACAACGTAACCACCGGCAAAATCTACCAGCACATCATCCAACAAGAACGCGCCGGCGCCTACCTCGGCAAAACCGTCCAAGTCATCCCCCACGTTACCGATGAAATCAAACGTCGCTTCACCCTCCTGGCTCAAAAAGAACCCTACGACATCATCATCACGGAGCTGGGCGGCACCGTAGGCGACATCGAGTCCCTCCCCTACATTGAAGCCGCCCGGCAACTGCACTACGAACTGGGACCTCTTCGGGTACTCTTCATCCACCTGACCCTACTCATCTATCTAGAGACCACCCAAGAGCTCAAAACCAAACCCACGCAGCATTCCGTGCGGGAGCTACAGCGCGCAGGTGTCCAGCCCGATATCTTGGTCTGCCGAACCGCCCGCCCCATCTCTAAGGAACTACGCAATAAGATCGCCCTCTTAGCGAATGTCCCCCGTAATGCCGTCATTCAGGCCTTGGATGTGCCGAGTATTTATCAAGTGCCTTTTCAGCTGCGTCGAGAAAAGCTGGATGAAGTGGTTTTGCGCCGCTATAGGTTACCTATTCGGGGCGAGCCGGACCTCAGTCTCTGGAATACCTTCCTTACCCGCCTGCAAAGTGCAGAACAAACTATTCGCATTGCGCTGGTGGGAAAGTATGTGGAGCTGAAAGATGCCTACAAGTCCATTCATGAGGCGCTCATTCATGCCAGCGGCTGGCAGGGGGTTCGGCTGGAAATTGGCTGGATTCATTCGGCCGATCTAACGCCCGAAAGCCTTTCTCGGCATCTAAGGGATTATCACGGGATTTTGATTGCGCCGGGCTTCGGCGAAAGAGCCATCACCGGCAAACTTTTAGCTATCCAATACGCCCGCGAAGAAGGCATCCCTCTCTTTGGCATCTGCTTAGGCATGCAAATGATGGTCGTAGAGTTTGCCCGGCATGTATTGGGTCTTTCGGAGGCGCACTCCACCGAGATGGACCCCCATACGCCCCATCCCGTCATAGACCTTATGCCCGACCAGCAAAACGTACAACAAATGGGCGGCACTATGCGCTTAGGCGCCTACCCCTGCGAAATCCGTAAAGGCACCCTCGCCTACCGCGCCTACCAAAAAACCCTCGTCTACGAACGACACCGCCACCGCTACGAACTCAATAACGCCTACCGCCCCGCCCTGGAAGAAGCCGGCCTCGTGATCAGCGGCATCTACCCCGAAAAAAACCTCGTAGAAATCATAGAACTCCCCCGTCATCCCTTCTTTCTAGGGGTGCAGTTTCATCCTGAGTTTCAAAGCCGAGTGGAAGTCCCCCACCCCCTCTTCATGGCCTTCGTGGAGGCCGCAAGACGAAAAGCCAATGGCCAGTAGGCTCTCCGCCCCTTTTAGAGCGCACCTTCATAATCGCTGAACGCCCCTGCGCTAATACCATTTGCCATCAAAAACCTTCTGAATAGAAAAAGGTTTTGGCCGCTC
>JAVVHK010000031.1:0-10110 GCA_032249525.1 Bacteroidota bacterium
ACTTAATTAAATCCACCCATGCGGCAGCCCGTTACCTGCAAAATGCCTACAAAATATTTGGGGACTGGCTTCTGGTGATTACCGCCTATAACTGCGGTCAAGGACGGGTGTTACGAGCCATCAAGATGGCAGGCGGGCGAACCAACTACTGGGAGATAGCCCCGTTCCTCCCCTTAGAAACCCGGGGATACGTGCCTGCTTTCGTAGCGGCCTGCTATATCATGAATTATGCCACCTTACACGGCATAAAACCCATATACCCCGATATTCCGAGGGAAGTAGACACCGTTTTTTTCCCCAAGAGTACTCGGCTCTCTGTGATTGCCAAGCAGGCGGGGGTTCCGCTCAACTGGCTCAAGTTTTACAATGCGGAGCTAAGAACAGATATAGTACCGGCGGGCTATACGCTTTACGTGCCGGCGGTGGCGACGCATGAAGTAGCTACCTTCCGAGATAGGCTGGTCAGCGGCGAACTTACGCTTACTCCGGTGTCGGCTCGACAGGGTTATGCCCCTCGCGGTTACCTCTGGCATACCGTCCGCCCCGGTGAAACCCTCTATCGCATCGCTCGACAATATGAGGTTTCTCCCTATCAGATTCTTCGTTGGAACCAGCTGTGGGGCTATAGCGTCTATCCGGGTATGAAACTGCGCATTAAGTATCCGCCGGAGTCTGACCCGGAAAATCTGGAAAACTGGTATATCTACACGCCAGCGGATGCAAGCTGGGGAAACTTTCGGTATGTGGCTCCGATTGTTTATCTAATGCCGCGGCAGGTGAAAAGCCTCCCTATCACCCTTTCTTTGCCTGAAAATGTGCCTCCAGCCCCAGAGCTGAGTTTGGAGTCCGCAAGACCCACTGAAAAGAAGGCTCTTTCACGGAAGGGGCGTCGCTTGTAGGCCTTTTTGGGCGGCTTGGGATAGGAAGGTCTCCCACTCTGACCAGTTGGGGTGGGGTCGTTCGTGTAGTACGACAATGTCTCCGGGCTTGAGGGCCTGGGCGGCGGGTTCTGCCCAGCCTGCGGGTAGCCGATAATCAGGCGGCATAAGGTCCCATAACACCCCTCGCAAAGACCAACGCCTCGGCATAAAACGATAGTGCCCATAAGGCGGACGATAATACTGAGGCCTCACGCCAAGCCATTCTACCAGGACACTAATCCCCCGCTCCACGTCCTCTATCCAGGCCCTTCGGGAAAGCTGCCAAGGACTAATGTGCCTATACCCATGCAGCGCCACCTGATGCCCCTCCCTCAGCAAAAGCGCTACATCCAACTGCTCCCTGTGGGCCAATACCTTTTCTCCCAGCCAAAAGAAGGTAGCCCGAAAGCCATAGCGCTGCAAAAGAGAAAGCAGCATAGGTAAGGCCGTAGGCTCAGGGCCATCATCAATAGTAAGATAAAAGGCATGCGCCTGCCGCGCAGGCCAGTAGAGCCCCCCCCACGCAAAGGGGAATCTGTAAAGCCTTAAGGGACGAGACGAGTAGTCCAGAGGTGATTGGGAGTTTCTACCGTCAGGATGTATAAGCTGGTGGGCAGGGGAGCAGAAAAAGCCCAAGTATGCGTGCCTGCCGAGAGGGCCCCCTCATAAACCCACACAGGCCGGGCCATGACATCGTAAAGCTGAAGACGGCATGATGGGAGATTCTCACTAATCGTAACGGAGAGAGCTTCAGGACGCAGCTGCGCCGCTAATCGGGGTACAGCCTTTTTGGCAAGGGCGGAGCTAAACTGACTAGTCGTATCCACCCGAATATCGTCTAAGAATAGGTTATTCCCCCAGCCAGAGACCCCTTCAAAGCGAATTTTGATCACCTGACCCGCATATGCGGATAAGTCTATATCTACGCTGTCCCACTCGCTACTACTGGGAAGGAAAGAGTGCGTAGAGGATAAGTTGCCCGAAACGACCACACACTGGTCTGCCTTTGTAGCTAAGTCCCGCCCACCCTTCTCCCACAGAAGACTCCAACTTGCCCCACAATCCGTGGACACATACACCCGCAAACTATCTTCGTAGTCCAGCCGATAAGAGGGGATTGCTGGGTTTTCATAGTCTAAGCACGCATACGCATACGAAAAGCGCAGGAAAGCCCGTGTATTCGTAGGCAAGGAAGGGATCCTAATGGCAGGCGTTATCCAGCTATCTTTTTCTCTGTAGTGGCTGTACGAGAAGTACTGTATCCGCATACAGGAGGGAGATAGACCAAAAGCTCCACGTGGGGGATTCGTATTCCGAAAAACTTCCCACGTGCGGCCACCCCGAGCCGCATCCGGATTATCTACATAGCTAAACGCAGGGGGGAAAGAGCTGCCTTCAAAGCCCTGCACATACGGCACTTCAAAAATCGTATCATGCACAGTGATATAGTTAGTTTTGACAAGGGTGTCGCGGCGGCCGGATTGATTTTCCACAATGAGACGTATCGTGTAGCTTCCGGGGGCAGGGAAGGTTACGGTGGGGCAGCTGCTATTGGGATTGTCGGGTACCCCTCCGCCAAAGTCCCATTCATAAGTGGTGGGTAATCCGTAGCTGTAGGTGCCAAAGAATTTGACAGGCTGGCCGACGCAAGCTACCCGGGGATAAGCGGTAAAATAGGCTTTGACCAGACCGTAGGGACCTGTACCCGTAGCGGCTTGGTTCGTGGTGCGAGTAAGGGGATAGAGACGAGAAGAGGAGTTATTGATGGCATTCCAGCTTCGGTTCCGCTGCCCTAAGGTAAAATGCGTCATGTCCGGATCACTCACATAGTCCATGATATTGCGCATGTTGTCAGGGCGATCGGGAAAGTCATTCGTACAGGAATTTTTACGGGTAACGGAAAAGTTTTGATTGGCTGTGGGGGGCGTATCGCAGACTAGATCGCCTGTAGAGGCGCAGTTAGCCCCTCCGCAGCCCCCCTGAAAGGTATGGTAGAGGTTGAGATTATGGCCCAGTTCATGCACGGTAGTGCGGCTGCTTCGGCTGGTGATGGAAGAGCCCCAGAAGTAACGCTCTCCAATAACAGCTCCATATACGTTAGCTGAGGCAGAGGGGAAGTAGGCATACCCTGCAACCCCGCCGCAGTTGTTAGGGTCACAGGGAGGGGTGCCACCCGGAGCTACGCATAAACGCGGGACTATCCAGATATTGAGGTACTTGGTGGGGTCCCATGCCGTAGCTTGTTTCATGGCCTGATCTTGGGTCTCCCGGCAAAAGTCCCGAGTGGTCCAGTTTAGGGGCGGTTGATCATAGCGCCAATACACAATACCCAGGGTGTCGCTTCCATCCGGGGCTTTAGTGGCTAAGGAAAACTCTATTTCCATGTCGGTGCCACAACCGCTGTAACCTATGGTTTCGGGAATCCGCCGAAAGTCCTCATGCAAGCGCCAAAGCTGTCCAAAAATACGATCATGCCCTACGCTATCAGAGGCGCTGGAGTAAATCACATGAAAGACCACCGGGATGACATACCGGGAGGGAGTGCAGGTGGGTTCCGTCCGAAAAGTAGCGTCCGAAGGGATGGAAGAGGAGGCTTCTATTTGGGCTTGGCGCAGGAGGATAGCTGGGTCCTGAAGGATAAGCCACCGCTCATAGCTCTCAAAACCGCAGACGGCATCTTGGGCCCAAAGCAGGGTAAGCCCCAGTAGCAGATATCGCATAAATCAAAGGTAAAATTTTTCTGGTAAGGAAGGTTCAAGGGACCCCAAACACAGGAAGACCGAGACTTATTTTAGGGGCCACCTCTCAGGAAGCTCCTCTTAGGCATCACCCTTGTGCCAGGCGAGCGGCTCCTATTGGGCATTTTGTCTTTTTCATGCTCTTTCTCTTCTCCCCCTCCTTGCTCCCAAAGTAACCACCCCCGTTATTTATCCATGTGGGAAAGCAGGAGGGAAGTCAGCATTTGAAAAATACTTGTACATTTGTCAGCATGGCTGATCCCTTTGATCCTCAGAAGACGCAGCCCCTGCAAGGTGGGGGAGATCCATCTTCGGGGGGGATTCCGCATGATCCGGGACGCACCCAAGTGATGGGGCCTACTCCGCCCTTTTCTCCCATGCCTGGGGCGGGGGGAGTGCCTAACTTTGATCCCAAGAAGACCCAGGTCATGCCCTCAGGCCCTATGCCAGCGGGTTTTGACCCCAGTAAGACCCAAGTGTATCAAGGCCCGGGCGTAAGCCCTGCCCAGAGACCCGCCCCCCAAAACCGCAAGCTCATTGGGTGGTTAGTCAGTTTCACTATCCACCCCAACGGCGTAGACTTCCGCCTCTACGAAGGAAAAAACACCATCGGTACAAACCCCTCCTGTGATATCGTTCTCCAAGACCCCCAAGTCTCTGGACATCACCTTACCCTCCTCATCCGCCCCGGCACTAATGTCGTTCGCTTCAAAGACGAGTTTAGCACCAACGGCACCTTCATTAATGGCATCCCCCTGGACGAAGGAACCCTCCAAGATGGGGATATTATCAAGATTGGCAGTACAGAGCTTAAATTCCGCAGCGTCTAAGCTATATTTGCCCCGATGAGAAAGTGGGTATCTGCTTTTCTACTTGTGGGCGCGCTCGCTGCCCAGCAAGCCAACTATATCATTCTCTTAGAAACTTCCCAGTACACCTGCGGTAAGCCTACCCAAACGGCTAAGCAAGTCCTAAGTGATCTCCTTTGTAGCGGCTCTTATGGGCGGGTGGCTATTGGTACCTTCTATCGCAAAGGAGAGCGCGGATACATAGACTGGAAGACCACCCCAGTTTTAGAAGGCGGAGGGACCCCCTGCATTTCTACCCTTAGCACCATCAAACCCCGCTGTGACTCCATTTACGTGGTGCATCTGCTGGGGGCCTTAGAGACAGCCTTAGAGGGGGGTTATGTGCGGGCTCCCGAGATCATCCTTTTAGCTTCGGGCATGGATGCAACCCCGGGCCTAAAAGATAGCGATATTCTCAAACTAGCCCAGTCTAAAAATGTTCGCATTCATGCCCTTTCTATTGGTTATTTAGCCAATGACGACCGGGCACAGGCCCTCCTCAAGCGCCTCTCCGGTCAGTATGGAGAAGGGCCCAACCGAGGTCTCTACCAAATCGCTGACCCCCAAAGTCCATCCTATCAGAGCACCATTTCTGACTTTCTCTCATCCTGCCTTTCTCAGGCTGTATCGGGCCCCATGTTGGAGGGGGGACCTCCTGGCTCAAGCGCAAACTATCCCTCCACTCCAGCAGTGGAGGTGCCTCGCGCATCTCTTGAGGGGACTTCCGAATCCTCCAAGCCCAACTACACGCTCTGGATTTTGATTGGGGCAGGGGCTTTAGTACTCGTGGGGCTGATAATATCTTTGACCGCTCGGAAGCCGGCTTCACCTCCACCAGCCCCTGCCGCCCCACCATCCCCTTCCCCAGTCATGCAAGCTCCCCCTGCCCCAACCCTCCGCCGCCTCAACAAACAATACCCCCAAGGCACCCAAGAAGTGCAACTTTAGCCTTCGCCAGCACCCAACAACATAGGCCGAGCACCAGAAAATACCATTGTGATTTCTGATCCCACGGTATCCAGCCGACACGCTCGCCTCTACCTCCAAGGAAATCAATGGTACATCCAAGACCTTGGTAGCACTAACGGCACTTTCGTCAATAATCTCCGAGTTACCCAACATCCCATTCGTATCGGCGATCAGATTCGCTTAGGAGCCATTGTCATTCAAGTCGGGTAACTAAATGAAGAGACCCCACTGGGCAGCAGAAACCCACATTGGTCTTCACCGGCAAATCAATGAAGACCGGTATGTAGTTTTTGACTGCCCCTTAGGTCAAGTATTTGTGGTATGTGATGGCATGGGGGGCCACGAAGCTGGTGAGGTCGCCGCTACAATTGCTATTCAAACCATTCAGAATATCCTCTCTGGAGCAAACACCGAGCACCCCCCTGACTACTGGCTGCGGAGAAGTCTGAATGCCGCCCACATCGCTATCTCTCAGGCCCCCCAACAAGGGATCGGAACTCCCCACATGGGGACCACCGCCGTAATTCTCCTAATCACCCCTCAAAACGAGGCCTGTTGGGCTCACGTCGGCGATAGCCGACTCTATCTTTATCGTCAGGGCAAGCTGCACGCCCTCACCCGCGACCACAGCTTAGTAGCCTGGTATGTGGAATCAGGCTTTATCACACCTGCGCAGGCCCATCGCCACCCCGAGAGCAATCAGCTTCTACTCTCCTTGGGCGGAAGCCGAGATGTCTTTCTTATAGAAGCCTCCCCCGTCCCCCTCCCTATCCGCCCAGACGATATTTTCCTCCTGTGCAGTGATGGTCTCTCCAGCTATGTGTCTGAAAGCACCATCGCCCAAATCCTCCATACTTCGCAGCCCCTCCCCGAAAAAGTCAAGGCCCTCATCCATGCCGCCCTCCATGCAGGAGGATACGACAACATAACCGTTATTCTGGTTTCACCCCACGTGCGGCCTATAACCTCCTCGAGACGTCTCTCTCTCATCGCCGGGCTTGCCTCGCTCACCATAGGCATAGCCCTTCTTTCCGGTCTCGCTGGCTTTTACTTAGCGGATCATAGTTCCTCACGCCCACTCCCCGCCTCCCGCTCAGACTCCCTCTCGCTTCCAGCCGCAGATACCTCGCAAAAAGACTCCTCCCCCGCCCCTAAGCCCCCCTCCAAATAAATACCACCTTTCCCTCCTCTGAGCCTTTGCGGAAAGGAGAACGGAATGGCACTTCTGCTTTCCTGTCCAGCGCGGCCATAAGTGTTTCACCATCTACCTGTCAGAAACACCCATAAGAAGGGGGAATAGAGGCACCTTTGCATGGTAAGGGGGTTTTTAGGCTTCATGAGTATCTTTGTCCTATGAGCTGGCTTATCAGTTATGAGGCGCCGGCAACCCCCCCGCCGGCATTAGACTGGGAGCGCCTGCCCTTTGGGCGCATATTTAGCCAACACATTGCCCTGGCTTATTTTCAGAATGGTAAGTGGGATGAGGCGCGCATTCAGCCGTTTCAGGACTTTCGGCTTCACCCGGCTATTCACGGCCTGCATTATGGACAAGCCCTCTTTGAGGGGATGAAGGCTTACCAGCGCCCAGACGGCACGCGCTTCGTCTTTCGCTTCAAGGACCATGCCCGGCGGCTCAACCTTTCAGCTACTCGTCTCTCCATGCCCCCTGTCCCGCTGGACCTCTTTGAGGCTCTTCTTCGGGAGCTACTCCTGAAGGAAACTCATCTTTTTCCCCCCACGCT
Organism: Bacteroidota bacterium; assembly: GCA_032249525.1. Classification (GTDB taxonomy): domain Bacteria; phylum Bacteroidota; class Bacteroidia; order SpSt-205; family SpSt-205; genus JAPYWM01. The sequence goes on from JAVVHK010000031.1 coordinate 7,218, forward strand.
TAGACAAGCTATCTACATTCGCCCCTTTTACTTTGCCACGGATCCCTATGTGGGGGTGCGAATCTCTGAGTCCTATCTCTTTGCTATTTTTCTTTCGCCGGTGGGGCCCTATTATACGCAGCCTGTGGCGGCATATGTAGAGACGGAGTATAGCCGAGCCGCCCCAGGCGGCACGGGCCACATCAAGATGGCTGGTAACTATGCCGCCGCCCTCATTAGCAATCCTAAAGCCCAAGCCGCCCAATGTCAAGTTACCCTCTGGCTGGATGCCTGCGAAAAACGCTGGGTAGAAGAGTTCAGCACCATGAACGTCTTTTTCGTCTGGAAGGATGGACGAATAACGACGCCGGCTCTTACCCGGGGGACTATCCTGGCTGGGATTACACGGGATACGATATTAGCTCTCCTGCGAGCCGCCGGACACCCCACCGAGGAACGAGACATCTCTATACACGAAGTCATAGAAGGCATCACCAGCGGCCATCTGACCGAAGTCTTCGGAACAGGCACGGCGGCTACTATCATCCCCATTATCGCCCTCCACTATCAGGGTAAGCGCTATGAGCTGCCCTCCACCCACCCTATCGCCGAAAAAGCCCGCACCGCTTATTACGAGCTGCTATCTGGCAACCTCAACCTCAATCCCGATTGGATATGGAAGATATAGCGCACCTCAGACGCGAGTACCGCCAAGCCGCCCTCTCCGAAACCGACCTCCCATCGGACCCCTTTGTGCTCTTTGAGAAGTGGCTCTCTGAAGCCATTCGGGCTCAGCTGGTAGAACCCAATGCCTTTGCTTTGGCTACCTGCGACAAACGCCCCCATGTCCGAATCGTCCTTCTCAAAGGCATAGAGCCCCCTTACCTGTACTTTTATACTAACTACCTCAGTGCTAAGGGTCAAGAGATAGCCCAGCAGCCCTGGGTGGCGGGGTGTTTCTGGTGGGGGGAGTTAGAGAGGCAGGTACGTTTTGAGGGTTTGGCTGCGCCGGCCCCCCCCGAAAAAAGCGATGCCTACTTCGCCAGTCGGCCTTATGAAAGTCAAGTAGGAGCTGCGGCCTCCCCGCAGAGCAAGCCCATCCCTAATCGCGCCTTCTTAGAGGCCCGCTTCAAAGCCATCCAGGCCCTGTATCCCCCGCCCGGCCCTATCCCCCGCCCCCCTCATTGGGGCGGCTACCAGATCAAAGTAGAAAAGATGGAATTCTGGCAAGGACGACCCAACCGCCTCCACGACCGCTTCCTCTACACCTGGCAAGAAGACCACTGGACCTACGTCCGCTTAGCGCCCTGATTTTTGTTATTTTGACCCAAGATGGACATTACCCGTTTGCGCACGCTCGGCCAGCTCAAAGCCGCTAACTACCGAACTCGCTCTGTCAAAACCGAATTGCGAGAAAACTTACTCGCCGCCCTGCGTGAAGGGCGCCCGATCTTCAAAGGCATCTACGATTATGAAGATACCGTTCTACCGCAGCTTCGTACGGCGATTTTAGCTCGGCATGATATTTTGCTTTTAGGTCTGCGCGGCCAAGCCAAAACGCGTTTAGCCCGCCTCATGGTAGAGCTACTGGACCCTTACATTCCCGCCATTGAAGGCACCGAACTTCCCGAAGACCCTTTTCATCCCATTACCGCTGAAGGCCAACTCATTGTTAACGAGGCGGGCGATGATACTCCTATTCGCTGGATTAGCCGAGAAGAGCGCTACATAGAAAAGCTCGCCACTCCCGATGTATCCGTGGCAGACCTAATCGGCGATATTGACCCCATCAAGGCGGCTACCCTCAAGCTTCCTTACAGCGACCCCCGTGTCATTCATTATGGCCTTATCCCCCGGGCGCATCGGGGACTCTTCGTCATCAACGAACTCCCTGACCTTCAGCCCCGCATCCAAGTAGCCCTCTTCAATATCCTGCAGGAAAAAGATATCCAAATTCGCGGCTACAGCTTCCGCTTGCCGCTGGATATTCAGTTTATCTTTACGGCTAATCCCGAAGATTACACTCAGCGCGGCACCATTATCACGCCCCTCAAAGACCGCATCGGCAGTCAGATTCTCACCCATTACCCGCGCACTTTGGAGGCCAGTCGCCGCATCACCCAACAAGAAGCGCGTATCCACCCCGAGACTAAGGCTCGGGTCATCATGCCCGACGTGATCGCTAATACGATTGAACGCATAGGCATGATTGCTCGCCAGAGTGAGTACATCGACCAAAAAAGCGGAGTCTCCGCCCGCCTCACCATCACCGCCTACGAATGTATCATGGCCAGCGCTGAGCAGCGCTGCATCCTCAATAACGAATCCCATACTACCGTCCGATTCTTAGACATTTACAGCGCCTTGCCAGCTATCATCGGAAAGATTGAGCTCGTCTACGAAGGAGAAAAAGAAGGCATTCAAACCGTAGCTCTTCACCTCTTTCATAAAGCCATGCGGGAAGAGTTTTTGGCGCACTTCCCCTCTCCTGAGAAATTCCGCCGCGGCTCTCAGCCCAATCCCTACCGACCTATCATTGATTACTTCAACGCAGGCAATACCCTCTCGCTTGGGCGCTGGTCCTCTGATGCCGAATATCAGCAGGAGCTACGCAAAATCCCCGCCCTTCAAAGTCTGGTAGAAAGCTACAAACTCCCCGGACCTCCTTATGTATGGATGGAGCTGGTCCTACATGGACTGGCAGACATGTCTCTGATAGGAAGAACCGTCTCCGACCGAGAAGTCTCTCTCAAGGACATTCTGGGCGATGTGCTCAAACGCCCCTCCGACGAGGAAGAAGACGAGGAAGAAGAAGATTAGCCTAATATCATTCTTTTTGGGCGCTGGCCGCCGCTGTGAGGCCGCGCCCGCCCGTAGGGCGGGCGCGGCCATCCCCTCTTCACATTCCATTTCC
>JAVVHK010000032.1:0-9795 GCA_032249525.1 Bacteroidota bacterium
CGCATGTTTCGGGGGCGGCCCCCCCGCGGGGGGGGGCGGCGGCGGGGGGGGGTGGGCCGGCGCCCGCCCCGGGGGCGCCCGCGGCCATTCCCCCTTCACATCAGGAAAGCCTTGGCCTCAAAATGGGGTAATTGCCCCTGCCTTTAGCCAGACGCGTACTTTTGCTTGTGTGCTGAGTACCCCTCTTCTCCTCCTGGTGTATAATCGCTTAGACACGCTTCAGCGGGTTTGGGAAGCCATTCGCTTAGCCCGCCCGAAATACCTCTTCATCAGCGGCGATGGCCCAAAAGAAGATAAGCAAAGTCAAGAGGCTGTAGCTAAAGTGCGCCGATTCTGTGAATCCCATATAGACTGGCCCTGTGAAGCCCACTTTCAGTGGCTCCCCTTCAATCATGGCCATAAGCAGGGCGTGCTTAGGGGGATATTCTGGTTTTTTTCGCAAGTGCCGGAAGGTATAGTTCTGGAAGATGATACCTTACCTATCCCAGATTTTTTCTCGTTTTGTACGGAGCTGTTGGAGCGGTACCGAGAGGAGGCTCGGATAGGCATGATAGGGGGGTGGAATGGGGTTCCTGCCGCTTACCTTCCGTATCAGTATGATTTTTTACGGCTGCCGCTGGTGTGGGGGTGGGCGAGTTGGCGCCGAGCCTGGGAGGGCTATGACCCCGATATGAAGGATTGGCATGAGCTGCGGCAAACCGACTTTTTGGACCGAGTCATGGGAGAAAACCTTCGCCTGAAAAAACATCTCTATTTATTTTTTGATCGGTCGGCGGGTGTAGGGGGGCCTCCTGCTGACTTTTGGGATTTCCCTCTGGTGTATCACTTTCTTAAGAGGGGGCTCCTTGCTGTCTTTCCGAGGACCAGCTTAGTAAGCAACTTGGGCATGGGGGGGGAGGGTGCTACTAATACCACTGCCACTCGTCTTTTGCCTGAGCCGCAGCCTTTGCCTCGGGACTTACCCCCGCCTCCCTACATCTATCCCAACCTGCGTGCAGAAGCCTACCTCACCAAAACCTACTGGAATCCCCCTCTCCACTACCAGGCTTACTACCGCATACAGGCCGACCTCCATTACGGCACCCTCTGGAAAACGTTTAGCTCCCGGCGCTTCTGGAAAAAAGCTCTCCGAATCGCTCTGGGAAGGTATTAGGCTCCACTCGTCCTCTCGGGGCTTAGGCAGGGTCTGACTAAACTCTATATCTTTGCCTTTATGCGAAACGCCTCTCAGACTCCCTTGGCGGTCTCCGTGCCCCCTTATCCCGCCTCTGAAAAGATATATGTTTCTGGGCGCTTGCACCCTTACATCCGAGTCGCTATGCGGAAAATCCATTTGAGCGACCCCGATTATCCTGCGTATTATGCGTATGACACGAGTGGGCCTTATACTGACCCCCAGTACCAGGTAGATATTCGTCGTGGGCTACCTCGCCTGCGCGAGGATTGGATTGTGGCGCGGGGCGATACGGAGCAGCTAAGCCGATTTAGCTCCCCGTATGCGCAGAAGCTTTACGAGGAGCGTCCTCCGACGATGTTTCCGCATCCGCATTTGCCGCGCCGAGCCAAGCCTGGGCGCGCGGTTACGCAGCTCGCCTATGCCAAAGCTGGCATCATCACCCCCGAAATGGAGTACATCGCCCTGCGCGAAAACCAGCTTTTGGAAATGTACCAGAAAAACGGCCGCCTTCCACGCTTCCACCCGGGTCAAAACTGGGGCTTTCCCATGCCTTCTGAAATCACCCCCGAGCTCGTCCGTCAAGAGGTCGCCGCCGGCCGAGCCATCATCCCCGCTAACATCAATCACCCCGAAACCGAACCCATGATCATCGGCCGCGCCTTCAAAGTCAAAATCAACGCCAATATTGGAAACTCCATTGTAACTTCCTCCATCGCCGAAGAGGTAGAAAAGGCCGTTTGGGCTGCCTATTGGGGGGCGGACACGATTATGGACCTTTCTACAGGCCGCCATATCCACGAGACCCGCGAGTGGATCCTCCGAAATAGTCCTGTCCCCGTCGGCACCGTCCCCATCTATCAGGCCTTAGAAAAAGTCGGGGGTAAACCCGAGGAACTTACCTGGGAAATCTTCAAAGAAACCCTCATAGAGCAGGCCGAGCAAGGCGTGGATTACTTTACTATTCATGCGGGCGTGCGGTTGGCATACATTCCAAAGACCATAGACCGCGTAACGGGCATCGTTTCTCGGGGCGGTTCTATCATAGCACGCTGGTGTCTGGCTCATCACCGGGAAAACTTCCTTTACACGCACTTTGAGGAGATCTGTGAGATTTTGCGGCAGTATGATGTGGCGATTTCGTTGGGGGATGGTTTGCGGCCGGGGAGCATTGCGGATGCCAGCGACGAAGCCCAATACGCCGAACTGAAAACCTTAGGCGAATTAGCTAAAATCGCTTACGACTATGATGTTCAGGTCATGATAGAGGGGCCTGGGCATATTCCTATGCAGCTGGTGTGGGAAAACATGCAAAAAGAGCTGGAGGACGCTTATGAAAGGCCTTTTTACACGCTGGGGCCGCTGGTAACGGATATAGCGCCCGGTTACGATCATATTGCTTCGGCGGTGGGGGCGGCGATGATTGGGTGGTTTGGGACGGCTATGTTATGTTATGTAACCCCTAAGGAGCACTTAGGCCTGCCCAACAAGGACGATGTGCGGCAGGGGATCATGGCTTACAGGATAGCGGCCCATGCGGCTGATATCGCAAAGGGACACCCCGCAGCGCAGTGGCGAGATTATCTTCTAAGTCGGGCGCGCTTTGCCTTTCGCTGGAAGGATCAGTTTCATTTAGCTCTGGACCCTGAGACGGCTCAAGCCTATCACGATGAGACTCTGCCCGCCGAAGGCGCCAAGATTGCTCAGTTCTGCTCCATGTGCGGTCCTAAGTTTTGCTCCATGGCCATCTCGCATCAAATCCAAGCAGGGGCCGCTCAGCTTTCCCCCGAAGCCATAGAAGCCGGCCTGGCGCAAAAAGCAGCGGAATTTCGCGCATGGCTTCCCTAAGGGTTTTAGTCTGGGCGCTGGCTCTAAGTGGGCTTTGGGCGCAAACCGCTTTCCACGATGATCCCTTTCAGCCTTTGGAGGATTATGCGCCGCCGCCCACGCCCGAACGCACTCGTGTGGGGGTTCCCTCCCCAGCTTATTGGCAGCAGCAGGCCGATTACGCCATGCAAATCACCCTGGACCCCGCCACCCATCGCCTGCGCGGCGAAGCCCGCCTCACCTACACCAACCACTCTCCCATCCCTCTCTGTTACCTCTGGCTCGCCTTAGAACCCAACTACTTCAGCCTCAAAAGCTACGGCCACCTCAGCCGAAACTTCCTCTGGGAAGACTTTCGCCGAGATGCCAAACGCCGGGAAAGCTCCTTTGCCGAACTCTACGCCCGACAAATAGAAAACTACCTCCGCACGAACTTTCAGCTAGAAGCGGTGGAAATTTTGGAAGGCGTCTCAGCCCGTCCACTCCCTTATCGGGTGGAGGAGACGCTTATGGAAGTAGCCCTTCCTAAGTGCTTAGCGAAGGGGGAAAAGGCAGTTCTGCACCTGCGGTGGAGTTTTACGCTCAATGATGCTTTAGTGGAGGGGCGGGCTGGCTATATGCAAACCCCGCACGGTACCATTTATCAGGTGGCGCAATATTATCCTCGGCCGGTGGCTTTTACGGATGGGCGGGGCTGGGAAAAGATGCCTTATTACGGGCCCAGCGAGTTTGCGGTGGAGTTTGGCGATTACGAGGTGGAAATCCGCCTCCCTCGGGGTTATGTAGTGGCCGCTACGGGGGAGCTCCAGAATCCTGAGAAAGTGCTATCGGCTGAGCAGCTAAAGCGCTATCGGAGCGTCTCGGCTGACCAGAGCACTTTTATCATTGCGCCGGAGGATAAGCGAGAAGCCCCGGGTAAAGACACGGTGAGCTGGTTCTTTCGGGCGTCGCAGGTGCGGGACTTTGCTTGGGCTGCTGCCCCTCACTACATTTGGGAAGCGCGTCTGACCTCTATTGCCGGCCGCCAAACTCCTGTTCGCATCCAGGCCTTTTATACCGAAGAGGTGGCCCCTCTCTGGAAACACCTCGCCATCGCCGCCGCTGAACATACCCTCCAATCTTACAGCCGCTTCACCTTCCCCTTCCCCTATCCCACTATGAATGTTACTTACGGTGCTGTCCACGGCATGGAATATCCCATGATCGTCTTCTGCGGCCGACAAGAGGTCAAAAATGGCCGCTACTCCGAAAGCACCCGACACAGCTTCATCTCGCTCGTGATTCATGAGGTCGGCCACAACTTCTTCCCCATGGTGGTCAACTCCGATGAGCGCCGCTGGATGTGGTTGGATGAAGGCCTAAATACCTACTTGGAAAACCTCACCAAAGCCACCTTTGAACCCATGATTCGCGAGAAGGAAGCCCCCGTCGAGCGCCAGCGGGTGCGTGAATATTTAGCTTCCAATAATAGCCAAGCGATTTTGGCTCATCCCCTTACTATTCGGGAGATGGGGGCTAATGCATACCTGAAGGTAGCGTTGGGGCTTGAGGCGCTGCGGGAGTACATTTTGGACCCGGCGCGTATGGATACGGCTTTTCGGCGTTATGCCGAGGCTTGGGCTTTCAAGCGGCCCGAACCTTGGGATTTTTTTCGGTCTATATCTGCCAGCGTTGCTCAGGAGCTGGGCTGGTTTTGGAAAGGCTGGTTTTTGGGCCATAAACCGATAGACATTGCCATAGACACCGTCATCGTGCGGCCTGTGGAAGTTTCGCCGCAGGTGGCCCAAGTTCTCTTATCAGAAGCGCGAGAGGCGGGCTTAGCTTATGTAGCTTATCTCAAAAGTCAAGCTCAGCCTAAACGTTTCTTTATTGATGGGCGGCCTGAGTTAGAAGATAATCATGTGCGGCGCAATCGTTCGGCTTATGCGGATTATCTTAGGCGGTATGCGGAGGAGGCGGCTGAGGCTGAGAAGGCCTTACAGGCGTATTTAGCGAAGGCCCCCGGAAAGCAGATATACGAGACGAGGGTTTCGTTTCGGAATATTGGGGGGATGGTGTGGCCGTTGTGGGTGAAGGTGGTTACGACTGGTGGGGCGATGTTTTTGTGGCGGTTTCCGGCGGAGAGCTGGGCAAAAAGTCCCGAAGTCGTAGTCAAGGTCTTTTATACTGCCGAGCCTGTGAAAGAAGTGGTTTTAGACCCCTGGAATCTCTCTCTGGATAGTAATCCTCGTAATCATGCCTATTCCGTCTCGCGAGCGGCTCCGTGAGCGGCTTGGGGAGCTTTTGCGGCGGGTGCAGGCGCTGCGGGGGCAGGCCGAGCGGTTACAACATGAGAAAAAAGTCTTACTTTTGACTTGGCAGGAGCGCTGGAGGGAAGTGCAGGGGGAAGTGGGAGCGCTTCGTGCCTATGTAGATCAGGTTCTATCGTATGACGGAAAGGCCTCACGAGTGGGTCGTTCTGGGCCGCACCATCGTCGTCCAGGGCGATCCTGAAACCATAGCCCGAGTTGAAGATGCCCTCCATCACTTAGAGCAGAAGGTGGGGGATCTTCGCCGTCTCTATCCTCATCAGGATGAGCTAACCCTTTTTCTGATGGGGGTGGTGGCTTTGTTAGAGGAGCTGACAGGGTGTTTGGCGGAGTACGAGGCCTTCTGTCAAGCGATAGAAACCTGGCTGCCCACACCAGAAAAAAACAGTCAGGTATGAGCGCGATAGGAGTTATTGTACTTGGAGCTTTGATAGGCCTTCTTGTGGGGGGAGGGGTGGGATATGTGCTGGGAAAGGCGTTTCTGCGGCGGAAGGCCCAGGAAATCGCTCAAGCTCAGGCAGAGTTAGAAGCTCAAAAAACCGCCCTCCATCAGTCCCGAGAGCAGCTCAGAAAAGAAACCCAGCATCATCGGCATCGCATAGAGGAATTCCAACGGAAAATCAAGAATCTGGAAAGAACTATTGAGGAGCGCCGAAAATACCTGGACGAAATGCTCAAAGAAGCCGAGGCTAAGCGTGCCAGTATGATGCAGGAGGCGGAAGCCCTTCACAAAAAAGCCTTAGCCCGGCAGGAAGAGCTGCTCTCTTTAGAGAAAGACCTTGCTCGCAGGCAGGAGGAGTTTCAAAAGCAGTTGGCGAGCTTTCAGCGGGAGATGGAAAAGCTGGAGGCCCAACGGGAAGCCCAGGAAAGTCGTCTTAGGGCTATCATTGCCCGTGAAGAAGCTCTGGCTGAAAAAGAGAAAGCCATAGAGAAAGAGCTGGAAGCGATTGCGGGCCTCTCCCGGGAAGAAGCTCTGGAACGGCTCATGGAAAACCTAAAGGCGGAAGCCGAGCGGAAGGCTCATCATATGGTGCAGCGTATCTTGGATGAGGCTCAGCTTAAGGCCGTAGAGGAGTCTCAACGCATTATCGCCACTGTCATGAGTCGGGTAGGGGTTGAGCAAAGCATTGAAGCCTCTATCACGGTCTTTCCGCTGGAAAGCGACGAGCATAAAGGACGCATCATCGGACGAGAGGGACGCAATATTCGCACGCTGGAAGCCTGTACCGGTGTAGAAGTGGTCGTAGATGATACCCCAAATGCGATTGTGTTATCTTCTCCGGATCCGATTCGGCGGGAGATTGCTTCCCGTACTCTGCAGCGGCTTTTGGCGGATGGGCGGGTCCACCCAGCCCGCATTGAAGAGGTCGTTGAAAAAGTCCGCCAAGAGCTAGATAAAGAAATCCGCCAGATTGGGCATCGTACGCTCATGGATTTGGACATTCGCAATGTGGATCCCTACATTCGGGACCTGGTGGGGAAAATGCGTTTTCGCTTCTCCTTCGGACAAAACCTTCTCCAACACTCCCGGGAGGTAGCGCGCCTTGCGGCACTTATTGCGGCGGAATTAGGCCTTCCTAGGGAAAAAGTTCGTTTAGCTAAACGCGCAGGGCTCTTCCACGACATTGGAAAAGTCTCCGACGAAAATCCCGAACTGCCGCATGCTTTATTGGGTATGGAGATATTACGCCGCTATAATGAGCATCCAGAAGTGCTGAATGCCGTCGGCGCTCATCATGATGAGATTGAAATGACTTCTATTATTTCGCCTATCGTTCAGCTGGCAGATGCTATTAGCGGTGCTCGGCCCGGAGCCCGCCGAGAAACCATAGAAAAATACATCCAGCGCATTCAAGAGCTGGAAAATATTCCTAAAAAATATCCCGGGGTTCGGCAGGCTTATGCCCTCCAAGCTGGGCGGGAACTGCGCATCATCGTGGATAGTGAACGCGTCTCCGATGATCTTACGTTTGAAATCGCTCAGGAAGTAGCCAAGACTATTGAGACCTCTCTACAATATCCCGGCCAAATCAAAGTTACCGTCATCCGAGAAAAACGAGTCGAAGCCTATGCCCGCTAAGAAAGGCTGGTTTCTGCTTTTTTCCCGCTATTTTGTGGGGGTTCTCTTCACGATTTCCGGCTTGATAAAGGTCAATGATATTCGTGGCTTTGGGTATAAGCTGGAGGAGTACTTTGAGGTTTTCCAGAAACATAGTGGTTTGCCGTTTCACGAGGTATTTGGTCCGTGGAGCGTAGGTTTGGCGGGTGCCATAGCTATTTTTGAGACGGCTTTGGCGTTTTTTCTTCTTTTGGGGTATGCTCGGCGTTTTACCGCCTGGGCTTTGCTGCTAATGATTGTGTTTTTTACCTTTCTCACAGGCTATTCGGCTGTGACGAAGGCGGTTTCTGACTGCGGCTGCTTTGGAGATGTAATCAAGTTTACGCCTTGGCAGTCTTTTGGTAAAGACGTGATCCTGCTGGTATTGATTGGCTATATCTTTTTGAAGCGGGAGGAGATTCAGCCGCTTTTGCGCTCGCCTTATCATGCTTATGTGGCTTGGGGGCTTATGGCTTTGGTGGCGGGGCTGACGCTGTATTTTTACTGGTATTTGCCGGCGTTAGACTTTTTGCCGTATTATGAGGGGCGTTCTTTGCGAAAGGCTTTAGAGGTTGGGCCGCAGGGGGTGCCGGAGATTACGGATTATGTGCCTTTGCGGGAGTCGGAGTGTCAGGTGGATGAGCTAGAGGGGGAGGTGATTTTGGTGGTGGCTCGGCAGCTAGAGAAACTACCTGCGGAGGCGGTTGAGAGGTTAAGAGCCTTTTTGGGGGGATTATCGGCGGGGCGGTTTCGGGTGGTGGGGGTGACGGCTTCTCCCTCAGAAGTGCGGAAGGAGTGGCCTAAAGCGCAGGGTTTGGAAATATGTTTTGCTCCTCAGGACCAAACGGTGATCAAGGCGATGCTTCGTTCGGATTTGGGCATTATATATCTGCGGGATGGCGTGATTGTGCGCAAGTGGCCTTGGCGGCGGCTCTCGGCCCGCCTCGCCCAAACCCTATGAGACGTTTCCTCCTCCAAAGGATTAGCGAAGGCGCGCTTATCTTTTTTCTGAGTCATGCGCTGTTATTTGTGCTTTTGCGGGGGCTTAGTGATCCGGCTCAGCTGCTTTTAGGGCAGCGTTCGGATAAGGCTTCTTTGGAGGTGATTCGGGCGCAGCTCCACTTAGATGAGCCCCTCTGGCGGCAATATCTCTATAGCTGGATGGAGTGGCTGCCTTACCGAGAGGGTCGCTGGCAATGGCCGACCTTGGGCTATTCGTATCAATATGGGTTAACGGTGCTGGACCTGTACTTGGAGCGCTTTCCGGCTACGGCCCTCTTAGCGGGGGCGGCGGCCCTTATAGCTCTGACTGTAGGGGTGACTTTAGGCCTCTACCAGGCCTACCGACCTAAGAAAATCCTTCATGTTTTGAGCCTTTTACTGCTGAGTTTGCCCGGATATGTGGGGGGCATTTTGCTATTGTGGATATTCGGTGTCATTCTGGGGCCTTGGACGGGGCTACCCTTAGGGGGGTATGTATGGGTGTATTCTCCGGAGAGGGGAACTGCCCTATTTCAGCCCGAGGCTCTCGTCTTACCGGCCATAGCGCTGTCTTTGCGGCCGGCCGCTTATTTTTTTCAGCTTACTTGGGCGCAAGCGCAGGAAATCCTACAATCGGATTACATTCGGGCGGCCCGTGCCCGCGGCAAATCCATGTCGGCTATCTTGCGAAGCGATGTGCTCCGCAATCTCCTCCCAAGCATCGTTACTGTCTCTGGCCAATGGCTGGCCGGCTTACTTATGGGGAGCCTCTTCATTGAAGAGCTTTACGACTGGCCGGGCGTAGGTAAATTATTATTTTTGGCCTTTAGCACCTCGGATTTTCCTCTTCTGAGTGGGGTGGCGCTCTTGTCGGTGCTCCTATTTGTGCTGCTCAATATGGTATCCGAAGTTTTGAGCTACTGGGCAGATCCCCGACTGCGAGAATAAACATGCTTTTCAGCGGTAAGCTCTAAACTGCATCTTTCTTGGGGTAATAGCGTATATTTGCTCTATGCGAGGGCTCTGGTGGAGCTGGCTGCTCTTAGGGGCTTGGGGATGGGCGCAGAGCTACACTTATGGGAATGAGTGGTATGACCCCACTCGGCCCTACCTCAAGCTGCTGGTGGCTCAGGATAAGGTGTATCGGGTGCGTGCGGCTGACTTAGGCCTAAATGGGGTGCCTGTTGCTACGCTTCGACTCATCTGGAGGGGGCGGGAAGTGCCCATCTATGTGGGAGACTTGGATGGGTCAGGAACTTTTGAGGGAAATGATTATATAGAGTTTTACGGTCAGCGGAATGATGGCTGGCCCGACTCTATATTTTTTCGGCATCCGCACCAGCTGCGGTATTTGCCGGGTCTGCATGGCAATCCGTACATGCCCCTCAACCGCAATGATACTTCGG
>JAVVHK010000033.1:0-9751 GCA_032249525.1 Bacteroidota bacterium
GGCCAGCGCCCGAAGGGCGCTGGCCGCCGCCCAAAAATAAAGTTTACAATGGGAAATGGTATTAGGCTGAAACACCTTTCTGGCTCGTAGAGGAAGGGAGGTTTAGCTATGGATGGAGAAAGTCTAAGCGGGGACGGAGCTGTGTTGGATGTAGGAAAGCACAACCTCAGCAGCGTAGATGAGCTCCTCGGGGCGGCTGGCTAAGGTGGGCAGGATGTAGGCGACCGAGCCTAAGGGCCGTAGATAGACGCCGCGCTCTATAGCGTAGGTTTTGAGGTGGTGGCGATGCTCGGCCAAGTAACCTGGGGGCCCGGGAAGGTCTATAGCTAAGACTAAGCCCGTATGGCGAACGGTATGGGGGGGGAGGGTCTGCTGGAGGGTGCGGGCGATGTCTGCTTGGACTTGGATGAGGGTGTGGAGTTTCTGGAGGGTTTCGGGTTTTTCCCAGAGTTCTAAGTTAGCGAGGGCGGCGGCGCAGGTGATGGGGTTACCGGTGTAGGAGTGGCCGTGGTAGAAAGTGTGTAGAGGGTTTTTATCTTGGAAGGCTTCAAATACATGAGAGGCGACCATGGTGATGCCGAGGGGCAGGAAGCCTCCTGTAAGTCCCTTGGAGAGGCAGAGGAGGTCGGGTTTTTCTTGGCACTGGTCTGTGGCGAGGAAGGTGCCTGTGCGTCCAAAAGCGGTAAAGACTTCATCGGCGATGACGAGGCCGCCGGCTTGGCGCACGGCCCGCGCAATGGCGTCCCACGCTGAGGGCGCATACGACCGCATGCCCGCCACCCCCTGCAAAATCGGCTCTCCAATAAAACCAATGATGTCCGAATCCCGCGCTACTTCCTCAAGCGCTCTTTGAAAGCGCGCTTCATTTTCTGGGCTGGGGAAAGGCAGGTACTTTACCTGAAAGAGAAACTTCTCAAAGGGGGCGGTGAAGAGGCCTCGGGCGGAGGCGGCCATAGCCCCGAAAGTGTCTCCGTGATAACCCCCTTCTAAGGCAAGCAGAGTAGAACGCGGGCGGCCCTGATTGAAAAAGTACTGAATAGCGATTTTGATAGCGACTTCGGTGGCGGTGGAGCCGTTGTCCGAGAAGAAAGCGTAGGGGAGGCCGGTTTTTTCGGCGAGTTTTTCGGCGAGTTTTTCGGCGGCGGGGTGGAGGATGTCCCCAAAAAGTACATGGTCGAGGGTGGCGGCCTGTTGGGCGATGGCTTGGGCGATGTAAGGGTGGGCATGCCCATGAACTGTCACCCACCAGGCACAGGCGCCATCCCAGAGACTTCGGCCATCGTCGGTATATAAGTATGCCCCTTGGGCTCGCACCACGCGCAAAGGAGGTGACGTCTCCTCACCGTAGGAGGTATAAGGACGCCAGATGGGCATAGATAAGAGGTGGGCTTATGCTTTGAGGCCGAGCTCTCGAAGGCGCTCCTCTAAGAAGGCTTCGGCGGTGATATCGGGGTAAGCCTTGGGACGAGAAGGGGTGATGCAGCTGGGCAGGCACGCCAGGCTCACTTCTGGACGCGGATGCAAGAAAAACGGCACTGAAAAACGAGGTAGATGGCGCTTTTCGGGCGGAGGGAGCACCACGCGGTGCGTAGTACTGCGAAGGTAGTTATTCGTGAGGCGCTGTAGCATATCGCCTACATTGATGACCATTTCGTGGGGGGCGACTTTGGGGGCGAGCCAAGAGCCTTGACGAGTGAGGATTTCTAAGCCCTCGGCACTGGCCCCAATCAAGAGCGTAATCAGGTTGATATCTTCATGTTCGGCGGCCCGGGTGGCGCCTTCAGGAATGGGCTGGTCCGGCGGCAAAGGATAATAGTGCAGTAACCGCAAGAGACTGGGTCCATTTCGGATACGGCTATCAAAGTAGTCTTCTGGTAGGTCTAAGTACAGAGCGATGGCCCGTAGGAGGGTTTGGCCGGTTTGGAAGAACTTCTGATAGGCCTCTAAGACCACTTCGCGAAAGCCCGGCACTTCGGTAGGCCAGACATTTTTGGGGAGGCGGTGGTAGAGAGGGTCCTCGGGGTCGGTGATTTCGGGGCCAACATGAAAGAATTCCTTGAGGTCGGGCACGGTGCGGTCCTTAGCATGTTCTCGGTTTTTGGGCGTGTAGCCGCGCTGGCCTGCGGTATTAGGGACAATATAGCGGGCCTTGACTTCGTCTGGCAGGCGAAAGAAAGCCTCTACTTTCTCGTAGAGGGCGGCTTGCAGGTCGGCGGAAAGGTAGTGATTCTGGATGATGATGAATCCGATGTCTTGAAAGGCCTGGCCCAGGGTCTCAACAAAGCGACTCCGGTCCTGAGGGGTGCCTTCTGTGAAGAGGCGCAGGTCAGCCACTACGAGGTTTTCCATACCTTTGCTAAGGTACGAAAAGTGGAGGGGAGAGGCGCCGTAGTTCAACTGGATAGAACGGGAGTTTCCTAAACTCCAGATGCGGGTTCGAGTCCCGCCGGGGCCACAAGCGGATGTGGCGGAATTGGCAGACGCGCTGGACTTAGGATCCAGTCCCGAAAGGGGTTGAGGGTTCGAATCCCTCCATCCGCACGTGCAAGTGAACTTTGTGAAGCCCTATCTGGCAGAAGGGCGGGTAGAGATTCCGGTGGGGAAGTACCTTCCGGCTTACAAAGAAAACCTCAAAGCGCTTCGGCGGGCGGTGCAGATGCCAGGCTTTCGGCCAGGCCATGTGCCATTAGAATATGTTCGGGGCCGCTACGGCAAAGAAACCCTAGAAAAAATTCTAACCCGAGAGTTTTTTACGGAGTTGGAGCGGCTTTTAGGAGAGGGGCGCGTGATAGGTCTACCCTTTTTTGCGCAGGAGCCCCCTGAAGTGGTTCCAGACCCCCCCTATAAAGATTATAGCTTTACCTTTCAGGTGCTTGTACGGCCTGCCGAGCCTCCTAAGGTTCAGGGTCCTATGCCTCCCCTCTACAAGTATGAGCCCTCTGCAAACGACTTGGAAGTGTTTCAGCGCTACCTGCGGATGTTCATAGGGGAATTTCAACCGCTTGAGCAGCTTCCCTCGGAAATCCCTGCGGAAAAAGAGCTTTATGTGAAGCTCCAACTCCTTTTATCGTCGGGTAGGGTGGTGTCTATCTCATGGGTAAGTCTCTTAGAGCCCTTTCCGTATAGCTCCTTAGCGGGGCGAAGGGTAGGAGAAGAGGTGGATTTGCCCCCATCGTATTTGATGCCGTATGTGGAGATCATTCGGAGTGAAGTGCCTGATTTTTCGCCCCTTAGCATAGAGAAAGCTACTCTCCGGGTGCGTTCGGCCAGCCTATTTACGCCTGCTTCCGACGCCAAGGTAGCCGAAATCCTCCAAGTGTCCGAAATCACCGAAGAAGGGTGGCGCAGTTATTTAGAACGGGAGGTGGAGCGGCGTCTGAGGAGCCTAAACGAACGTAGTTATCGCACAGCTCTTTTAAAGGCGGCCGGAATAGAGGTGCCTGCCGAGGTGGCTCAGGTTAACTACCTTTACTATCTGCGAGTGCGGTCTGAAACTGGCGGGGCTGCGCCCTTAGCCTATGAGGACTTTGCTCGGCAGCTGGGATGGCGGGTATTCTTAGAGAGCCACCTGGGCCATGTGCCCGACTTAGAGGTCTCAGACGAGGAGGTGGAAACTGACTTATGGGAAGCCTTCAAAGCGCGCATGGAAGCCACCGAAGAGGGAAAAGCCCTCTTAGCTCAGGCCATTGACACCGAAGATAAAAAACAAGCTCTCCTCCAAAGCCTGCTGGATGAAAAGCACAAAGAAGACTTGCGTACTTCCTTGCGGTACGAGCGCTTTGAGAAGTGGCTCGCTGCTACCTACGGCCCCCGCCCGGAGAAAACACTACCTTTGCAAACCATTTTGTTAGCAGGCCTATGACCAACCTCGGACAGGAGTTTCGGCGCTATGCCATGGGACATTTAGGCATCTCCAGCCTGCGCTTAGACGAATACGAGGCCCTCGTACGCAAAGGTATCTACAACCTCACCCCAAACATCATTGAAGAACGTCAGCTCAATATCGCCGTCATGGATGTCTTCTCTCGGCTCATGATGGACCGGATTATCTTTTTGGGCTATCCTATAGACAGCCAGATTGCCAATATTGTGACGGCTCAGCTTTTATTCTTAGAGTCGGCGGACGCTAAGCGGGATATTTACATTTACATCAATTCGCCTGGGGGGTCGGTGTATGATGGGCTGAGCATATATGATGTGATGCAGTATGTACGGCCGGATGTGAATACGATTTGTACGGGGATGGCGGCGTCCATGGCGGCGGTGCTTTTGGCGGCCGGCGCTAAAGGGAAACGTTCGGCCCTTCCGCATTCCCGCGTCATGATCCATCAGCCCTTGGGTGGGGTGCAAGGCCAAGCCTCCGATATTGAGATCGTCCACGCCGAAATCCAGAAAATCAAACGCGAGCTGTATGAGATCCTCGCGTATCACACGGGCCAACCCTACGAGAAAATCTGGAAAGACGCTGATCGGGACTACTGGATGCGGGCGGACGAAGCTCAGGCCTACGGCCTCATAGATGAAGTACTCCATCCGCACAAACTCAACGGCCGCTCTTAGTGAGCACTAAACGCGAGCCAGCGACACCGGCATGTGACTTTTGCGGGCGGACGGGTATCCCGCTGGTAGAGTCGCCTATCCGCCCCGTGCGTATTTGCTTGGACTGCGCAGGTTATATTCATGAGCTGGCTAACAAAGACCTTCAGCGTAGCCGCCGCCTCAAAAACTGGCAACTTCCTGCCACCTCCCCCCAAGAGATCAAAGCCCACTTAGATCAGTACATTGTCGGCCAAGAGCACGCTAAACGCAAAATCGCTATTGCCGTCTATAACCACTATCGTCGTATTGCCCACCTCCTCTCCGCAGGCGAAAAATCTCCCGTTCGCGTGGAAAAAAGCAATGTCCTTCTTATTGGTCCGACAGGTACAGGCAAGACCCTTTTGGCCCGAACTATTGCAGAGTTTTTGCAGGTGCCTTTTGCCATAGCCGACGCCACCACCCTCACCGAAGCCGGCTACGTGGGCGAAGATGTGGAAAATGTCTTAGTGCGTCTCCTGCAGGCGGCCGATTACGATGTCCCCTCCGCCGAAATCGGCATTGTCTATATTGATGAGATTGACAAAATCGCCCGAAAGTCGGAAAATCCTTCACTTACACGCGACGTAGGGGGTGAGGGCGTTCAGCAGGCGCTTTTGAAAATCTTAGAGGGCACCGTGGCCAACGTCCCCCCGAAGGGCGGACGCAAACATCCTGAACAGAGCTTTATTCCTGTGCGCACGGACCATATTCTCTTTATCTGTGGGGGGGCTTTTGAGGGGCTGGATAAGATTGTAGCTCGGCGCCTTTCTCGTCACACGATCGGCTTTCGGCGGGAAGGCGAGGCCTCGGATAAGCCCGAAAATCTCTATGCCTACGTCCAGCCAGAAGACCTTCGGAAGTTTGGGCTCATCCCGGAGTTTATTGGGCGGCTGCCGGTGATTGCGGCGATGGAACCCCTCTCGGAGGAAGCGCTGTATCGGATTTTAGTGGAGCCCCGGAACGCCTTAGTCAAGCAGTACCAGACGCTTTTGAGCTGGGATGGGATCACTTTGGAGTTTACGGAGGGGGCTTTGCGGCGGCTCGCTCGGGAAGCCATGAACATGGGTACGGGGGCTCGCGCCCTTCGTAGCCTGCTGGAAACGGTGCTGGAGGATGTGCTCTTTACTCGTCCCGCTCATGCCCATATTCGGATTACAGAGGCCGAAGTGGAGGAGCGGTTAGCTCCGCTAAGAGCCGCCTGAATGAGATTCTTTTCGTAGCTTTGCCCCCCATGGGAAAAGGCGATCGACGTACTCGGCGCGGCAAAATCTGGCGCGGCACTTACGGTAAATTCCGTCCCCGCAAGCCCAAAAATAAACATCCTTTACCCGGCACTCAGCCCAGTGCCTCGGCCTCCGCACAAACCGCATGAGTCGAGTCCTTACCGGCATTCAGAGCTCCGGTAAGCCGCACTTAGGCAATATCCTGGGGGCCATCTTGCCCGCTATTGAGCTGGCTAACGCCCAGTCAGAGCCTGCCTACTTCTTTATTGCTGACCTGCATGCGCTCACCACCGTGCGCAATAGGGACCTTCTCCGAGAAAACACCTATGCCGTAGCAGCCTCCTGGATAGCTTGTGGGCTGGATACCGAGCGGCATGTCTTCTTTCGCCAGTCGGAAGTGCCCGAAGTGTGCGAACTGGCTTGGTACCTCGGGTGCCTCACCCCCTATCCCATGTTAGCCAATGCCCACTCCTTCAAAGAAAAGTCCAATAACCTCGCAGAAGTATCAGCGGGCCTCTTCACCTATCCCGTCCTCATGGCGGCCGATATCTTGCTCTATCAAGCAGAGCTCGTGCCCGTGGGCAAAGACCAAAAACAACACTTGGAGATTACGCGGGACTTAGCCGGTGCCTTCAATCGCACTTACGGCGAAACTTTCAAGCTCCCCGAGCCTGTCTTCAAGGAGGAAGTGATGGTGCTGCCGGGGATTGACGGCCGCAAAATGAGTAAGAGTTACAACAACACTATAGACCCTTTTGCGGAGCCCGCCGCTCTGCAAAAGCGGATTCGTCAGATAGTTACGGACTCTACGCCGTTGGAGGCTCCAAAGGACCCTGATAAGTGCACGGTGTTCAAGCTGTATTCGGTGGTGGCGCCTACGGAGGCGGTGGAGGAGCTGAGGCGGCGTTATTTGGAGGGGGGGATAGGTTATGGGCAGGCGAAGCAGATGCTTTTTGAAGTGCTGGAGACCCGGTTTGCGCGGGAACGGGAGCGATACAGGGAGCTGATGAGCGATAAGGGGCAGTTGGAGGTCATTTTGCGGCGAGGGGCGGAGAAGGCGCGGGAGGTGGCGGCTCAGACTCTTCGGTTGGTGCGAGAGCGGGTGGGGACGGGGGCTGTTTCTTAGGTTTTTTAGGGAGGTAGGGGGGATTGGGAGCGGCGCCCCATCTGCAGCAGCCACGTCTCGCTTTCCTGAAGGAGGCCCCGCTAATCCCGAAGGCACGGGCATTTCCTCTCAGTCCGCTAATCGGCCTTGCAGGTAATCATCGTAAGCATGATACTTCTCCAGACAGGCGGATTTTCCATCTATCTTCTCGCAGGCGGGGGTGCGCTGGGGTATTTTCTCACCTTCTGAGGCGGATGGCCCGTGAGAAGAACCTATGCCTATTAGACGCAAGCAGGTGAAGCCCCGATCTATCCTATTAGCGAAAAAGAGCTAGGAGAAGGCTTGCAGCGAGAAAGGAGCCGCAGATGGCAAATATCCTATTGGTGGCCGCCCTAATTCCGCCCAGCTTGTATTTTTGTCTGGATGTGGGTTGTAACGGGGGCCACGGGGTTTGTGGGGTATCATTTTCTGGCGTGGTGGTGGGAAGCGGGTCGGCCGTTTCCCCTGCGCCTGTTAGTTCGCAAACCTGACCACCCCTACCTCAAACCCTATTACGGCCATCTGGAAATCTACCAGGCCGACCTTGCCCGAGAAGATCGGTTCCACGAAGCGGTGCGCGGGGCTGAGGGCATCCTCCATATGGCCGCCACCATTAGCTTCTCCCCAAGAGCACGTAACTATATGCAACGCACGAATGTCCTCGCTACCCGGCACCTTGTCAACGCCGCCTTGGAAGAAAACGTCCCGAAGTTCATCTATCTCAGCTCTATTGCGGCGTTAGGGCGGCCCGCAGACCTTCAAAGCCCCATTGACGAAAACACCGCCTGGACTGACTCCCCTTACAACACCTGGTATGGCTACACCAAGTACGCCGGCGAAAAAGAAGTCTGGCGCGGCCATGCCGAAGGACTCTCCGTCTTCATCCTCAATCCCGGAATTATTCTGGGCCCTTATCCCGACTGGACCAAAGGCTCTCCCTACTTCTTTAAGGCGATTTGGCAGGGGCTGCGCTTTTACCCCAAAGGCATCAATGGGTTTGTAGGAGTAGAGGATGTGGTATCTGCCATTGCCTGGGCTATCGCTCATCATCCTACGGGCTGGGATGAACGTTACATCGCGGTTGCCGAAAACCTGTCTTATCGGCAGGTTTTTACCTGGATAGCTGAAGCGCTGGGTAAGCGCCCGCCCAGTTGGCCCCTTCCACCCACCTTAGCCTACGCCTTAGGCTGGACAATGGAAAAACTCCACAAAATCCTTGGGCTCCCCGCTGTCATCACGCGCGAAACAGCCCGCACTTCCAGCCAAAATTTCCACTATGATGGCTCCAAACTGGCGAGGCGGACTGGTCGGCCTTACACTCCCATTCGGGAGGTGATTGCACAAACCGCAAAAGTGTTTTTACAATCCCATGGAGATCGTGCTCAACGGCGAGCGGCGGCAGTATGAGGGGCCTCTCACTATAGCTGCCCTCTTAGAGCGGGAAGGTCTGCCCGTTCATCAGATAGGGATTGCGGTAGCCGTCAATCGCCAAGTGATTCCTCGGGCGCAATGGGGGGAGTTTTATTTGCGGGGTGGGGAAAAGGTAGAGTTGGTCTATGCTCGGCAGGGTGGATGAATACTTAGTGGTGGGGGCTGGGGCGGCGGGCTTAGGTGTGGCTTACCAGCTGGCTAAGCAGGGCCAACGTGTGCGCCTTATGGATGCCCGAACCCCCGGCAGTGGCGCTATGAAGGCCTCTGGCGGCATGCTCTCGCCTGCCTTTGAGGCCGAATATGAGGAGCTCCCCCTCCTCCAGGCTATGATTGAAAGTCGCCGCCGCTATGAGGCCTGGGCGCACGAGCTGGGCGATATTGGGTATGACCGCTCGGGCACCTACGAGGTGGCCCTCTTACCCGAAGACATTCCTTATGTGCGTCGTCGGGCGGAGTTCGTCCGGGCCCAAGGCGTCCAAGTAGAATGGCTGGAAGGTCCTGCCTTGCGCCGTCACCTCCCTATGCTCTCTCCGCGCATTACGGCAGGCAGTTACGCCCCCGAAGAGGGCCAAGTAGACCCTCTCCTGCTCATTCACCGCCTTACCGAAGCCTGCGAACGCCTCGGCGTCCAGATAGAAACCAACCGTCCTGCCTTGCAGATTCGGGAGGAGGCCGGCTATCCCACCATAGACACGCCGCAAGGCTCTATTTCAGCAGAGGTAGTCTTGATTTGCGTGGGCGTCCCCTTAGAAGGCCTTCGGCTTCCCTTTGAAGTCTATCCTATACGGGGTCAAATGGTCTCTATTGAGGTGCCTCGGCCGGGTTGGCTTCCAGCACCTATTCGCTACTTCAATCGCCAGTACGGCTATGGCTATGCGATTCCTAAGCGCGATCGCATTCTCTTAGGCGGCACGGCCGAAGAGAAAGGCCCCGACCCCTCCCTCACCGTGGGCGGCCTCTTAGAGATTTTACGCCGGGCTTACCATGTTTTTCCCGACCTTTACGAGGCTCGCATTCTCAACACTTGGGCTGGCCTCCGCCCCGCTACCCGGTCCCGAACTCCCCTCATCGCCGAACACACCCTCCCCAACGGCCGCTTCCTCTACATCAACGGCCTCTACCGCAACGGCATCCTCCTCCTTCCCCTCCTCAGCGAAACCACCACCACCTACCTCCTCCACAACCACCTCCACCCCCTCATCAAACCCTTCTATAAAAACCTCAACGAGTCTCCCATCCTCCCTCATTGAGACCCTCCCTTCTACAGAGTTTCCCCCATAAAGAGAGAAAAGATTAGCATAACCCTGCAAAATCGTTTTGAAGACATGGCACAAACCGCTGATACCATTTTGAGGCCAAGGCTTTCTTAAATGTG
>JAVVHK010000034.1:0-9663 GCA_032249525.1 Bacteroidota bacterium
GGATACGATGTATCCCAGTGCTTGGAGCTCACCGGGTTTTATCCGCTGGATAGGCACAGGGCCAGAAAGAGCCTACTACCTCTCTTATCGCCCCGGCGGAAAGAAAGCCATCGGGAGCGTTTCGTGGGATACCCTCTTAGAGGGGGGAACGAGCTATCCCGATGTGTATGCGGCGGAAGCCATTCAAATGCGTTTGCAGAAGCTTAGCCGCTATCCTCAGACTCAGGGAAAGATATCCCCCCCTCCTGTGGAAAAGGCTGACACTGCCCTTCAAGATACGCCGCGCAGAAGCCGGGGCGCCTTTTACTACTTTGATGAAGAGCTGGAACGGCCTCGTCGCAAAGCTCGCCGGCAGATGAGCCCCCCTATCCCCCGAGGCAAGTATTTTCATCCAGACTCGGTAAAAGTCCAAGATTGGGGGCGGGGAGTTTCTCAGGGCCTGTGGCAGGGGATTCGGATAGTCCCTGTTTTGCATCCCCTGATTCGGCTGGGATTGCACATTCAGACTGGGGTAGAAACTTTTTCGGGGCGATATTATATATGGGGGGCATGGCGGCCTTATGTAGACCTCAGAAGTTCTGAGCTTTGGCTGGGTTTTCAGAAGCGGACGGGTTTTTGGCGGCCGTACTTTCAGGGGCATCGGCAGATGCACTACTTTTCTGAGCGTCGGTATGGGCAGGGGCTGCGGCTTTTGAGCTGGGCGGGCGAAGGCGGGGTCAAAGTGCTCATGGGGCCCCGCGGAGAATGGGAGTTTTCAGGGGCTGGGCTCTTTCTGTACAGCCGGCGCTATGATTTGACTTTGCGGGACCAGGTAACGTATGATGCGGAGGGAGTCTATTGGGGCGGGCGACTGGGCATAGCTTACCAAAAGCTCTCTTATCGGGAGGCCTTTTTGTGGCGGGGACGTCGCCTGGCTCTGAGCGGGGAGCTATATCGGCGTGGAACCCTAAGCAGTTTTGGACTTCTTTATGCGGAAGGAGCCTGGCACCAGCCTATCCTATCTTGGTTAGTGGCCGATGTGGTTGGCCAAGCCGCTCTGGGAAGCCCCACTAATCCTCGGTTCTTTCTCTTAGGAGGAATTCCTAACTGGGTCAACTACGAAGTGCAAAACCGCTATCAATTACCGCTATTGGGGCCTGTGGGCGGATATTATCTGAATACTTTTATCAGCCTGCCAGGGTATCCCTATCATGTGCGTCGCGGCCGAAACCTCCTACTTGGGGGGATAGCCATGCGGATTCCCCTCCTTGCCCTGAACCCGCCCCCCGTCCTACCTACTCGGCCCATTTATAACCTGGAATGGAAAGTCGGCTTTTACGCAGCAACGACCTGGAGCACGGGGAATCCCTTCTCCCAAAAAAATCCCATAGACGCCGAGTATATCTACAAGCCGCCTTTAGTCATCACGGTGCAGACTTTGCGGAGTCCATTTCTGATGAGCATGGGGACGGGCATTAAGTTTCACGTGATGGGGCTTCCCTTGGAAGCCAGTTTATATTGGCCCATTGAGGAAGCCCGAGTAGGAAAAGTGCAGTTTCTCCTAAGCTTTCATGCCCCCCTCCCCTGAAAATGCCTAACTTAGTGCCATGGTAGGAGGCCTTAGACGCGTGCGGTACTGGGCTTTAGTTGGGCTTATGGGACTTGGGCTTTTAGGTCTTTTGGGAGGGGGGATGCTCTATCGCCTGGAAAGGGACTATCAAGCCTTCTTACAGCAAGTAATAACCCTCCAAACCGCCCTCAACGAGACCGAAGTAGAAGTCTGGCGCTTACAGCTCAGATTTGAGGCCGAACTTTTCTCCAGAGTCCTGGAACGGTCCCTGCCCCCCACACTTTATCCGCATATCAACTTATTCCATCGCCTGAATAAGGATATAGAACCTAACGCCAAGGGCATCCTACCCCCAAGTTACCTCAAAGAACTGGCCCGCACAACCTTAGAGTGGGAAAAACGCCTAAGCAGTTGGAGCAGAACCATAGCTAATAGCCCCAACGACAAAGCTGCTCTGATGAGTGTGATTGAGACTTACTTCACACAAGTCCCTAAAGCTAACTCCGATATTGAGACGGCTTTTCGCAAAGTCCGAGAGCGGATAAAGGAAGTACATGCGCAAGAGGTGGAGCGCTATTATAGGGAGCGGCATGGGTGGCTGATGGGGGTAGGGATAGCGATGGGGGTTTGGCTTTTCGTGGTGGGGGTGGTTATATGGCGGGCGGGACGGACAGAAGAAGAATCTTTACGCCGAGCCGTCAGCGCTATTGCCAGCGGCGAAAAAATGCCCCCTCTCCCCGCCTCGCTCCAAGCTCTCAGCGAAGCCTATAATCACCTCCTGCGCCGATGGCAGGCCCTTACGGCTCTCCTCCAAGCCTGGCCTAAATATCAATCCTCCGACTCCGAAGAAGCCGAATGGTCAAACCTCCTCGGAGATGCCTGGCAAAAACTCAAAATCATCCGAGAAAACCTAAACCAATTAGAAGCGCAAAACGCAGAACTGCAAGCCAGCCTTCAAGAAACTATCCAGAATTTCCAAAGAGCGGAGGTAGAACTGCGGGAGCAGATAGAAAAACTTCGTTTAGAGCTGGGGGCTCTTCAGAATGCTTTTCCTTTAGCTCAGGCGGACTCTGAGGGAGCTTTCGTATTCCAGAATGACTTATTTGCGGCGATTGCGCAGGCAGAAGGCTGGCATCGCGTGCAAGACCTGCCCCTTCGGGTGGCGCTGCCGTCGCTTCAAGAGGGGGGATTAGCTCATTCCGAAATCTGCTCGGGCCATCAAGGGGATTACTTGGTGTATCTTTTGCCGTATCGGCTGCGGCGTGGGGAGAAGCCCCAGCTGATTGTGGCTGTGGCCCCCCTGGAGCACCTCCGCACCCAAAAAGAAACGTTAGAGCGGGCCCTCCATCAAGCAGAACGCACGATTCAGACACTGGAGAAGGAAATAGAGTCTCTTCATTTGCGGCTTACCCGGCTGCAACAAAGCCATAAAGCCGAAATAGAGCGTCTTTTGCGACAGCGGGAAAGTTTAGCGGCCCTCCTGCGCAATCCCGCCCTCTTCAAGGGCGAAGTCATAGAGGGCCTATCCGCCATCGCTGAAGTAGCCGCTACCATCGCTCCCGAAGCCAAGTATAGCTTCTGGGTCTTTGACGAAGAGCAAAAGGGCCTGCACTGCTTAGAAAAGTATGACCCCACCCTGCTTACCCATACGAACACCATAGACTTACCCGAGACCGCTGCGCAATGGCTTCGGGACCATTTAGCCGAAGGACAAATCATAGGCCCCCTCCCCTCCGACCAAACCCCCTTAGCCGACATCGCCGTAGCCACCCAGACGGCTCTCTACGCCTTCCCCCTCCTCATGGATGAAGCCCTCGTGGGCGCCTTCCTCATAGAAGTCCCACCAGACCAGCCCCTCCAAGATAAAGAAATGTTCTTCATTCTCTCCAAAGTGGCCGCGCTTCTTTTCCAGCAAGGGCACCGTCGCCTCATAGAAAAGCAACTTTTGGTCTCCCTGGAAGAAAATCAATCCCTCGTAGAAGAGCTCCGACAAAATATTGAAGAACTGGAAGCTTCTGCCGAGGAAATGCGCCGTACCCAGGCCGAACTGCGCGGTCAAATCCAAGCCCTCAACGCCGCCGCCTTAGTGGCCGAACTACGCCCCGATGGAACGATCATCTATGTGAATGAGTCTTTTCAGCGGCTTTTCGGGTATAGAGCGTCTGACCTCTTGGGGCGCCCTTATCGGGAGCTGCGCAAAGCCGATGACCCCGCCGTCATAGAACGGCTATTTGCTCGGCTCCGACAGGGAGAAATATGGCAGGAAGTCGTGTGTTATCAAACCGCCTTTGGCGAACCCCTATGGCTTCAACAGACCATCACGCCGGTTTTCCTGGACGAGGGTGAACCCCAAAAGTACATTCTGGTCGGCTTTGATATCACCCTCCAAAAACAACAAGAGCAAGAAATCCAAAAAGCCCTCCAACTCGCTTACGAACAGGAGCAAATGCTGCGGGCTAGCACAGAAGAACTGCGCCGCAGCAACGAAAGCTACCGCGCCTCTCAAATGCAGCTCTCCGCCCAGCTGGAAGCCCTCAACAACGCCGCCTGGCTCTTTGAAACGGATAGCGACGGAAACCTCACCTATGTGTCTCCAAACTTCTTAGAGAGCTTAGGCTATTCCGCCCAAGACCTCCAAGGAAAGCATTATGGAATACTTTTTTCAGAACGGCAGCCCCTCTCCCTTATCCAAGGCCACTGGCGCACCATCCAACAAGGTAAACTCTGGAAATCCGAAGTGGAACTCAAAGGCGCCTTTGGCCAAACCTTCTGGGCTATCCTCGCTACCACCCCCCTCACCGACCCCCGCACCCAAAAGCTCGTCAAAACTATCAACATCCTCGTAGATATCACCGAACAAAAAGAGCAGGAGTTTCGCCTCAAAGAACAGCAAAACGCCCTCTCCCTCCTTGCCTCCCACCCCGCCCTGCGGGAAGGTAATATTGAAAAAGCCTTCCAAGTCATTGCCGAAGTCACCCTCCAAACCCTCAAAGCCCATCGGGTCTCCCTGTGGCTCTTTGAAGAGCCGGACCTCGCCCGCTGCATCGCCGCCGCCGAAAAAGAACCCCACTTCCACGAACCTGGCAGCGTCGTCAACCGAAGCCTCTACCCCCTCTACTTCCAAAGCTTGGAACTCGAACAAATCATCGCCGTCACCGATGCCCTCTCCGACCTGCGCACCCGAGAACTGGCCCTCCCCCTCTTCAAACCCAACCACATCATGAGCGTAATGGACGCCCTCATCCGCGTAGGTAACCGCTCCGTAGGACTCATCAGCGTAGAACAGCGGTATGCCAAACGAGAATGGCGCTTAGATGAAGTCAACTTCCTCCGCTCAGTCGCCGCCTCCGCCGCTTCCGTCATTGAAGAACAGGCCCACGCTTATGCCCAAAAATTAGAACAGGCCAACCGTGAATTAGCCCAACGCACCCAAGAACTGGAAGAAGCTATCCAAAACATCCAAGAAAGCATCCGCTATGCCCGCCGCATCCAACGTAACATCGTCCCCCCAGAAAGCCTCCTCAATACCTACCTCGGCAAAGAAAACTACTTCATCATTTGGCGCTCCAAAGAACGTAACGGCGTAGGAGGCGACTTCTACTGGTTCGCCCCTTTTGAGGATAGGTACTTCATCATCGTCGCCGATGGAACCGGCCATGGAGTGCCCGGCGCCTTCATGAGCCTGATCGGAAGCATCTTCTTAGACCAAATCATCAACAAGCGCCGAGTGTGGGAACCCGCCCAAATCCTGCATGATCTGCACATTGAGGTGCGTCAGGCTCTCAAACAAGATTTGGAAGAAGGAAACCCTTCTCGCGACGGTATGGATATAGCCGTTGTCTCTTACTTCCCAAAGACCCATCGGCTCATCTACGCTGGCGCCAACCTGCCCCTCTACTACTGCCTCAAAGGCCCCGACCTGCGAGAAATCAAACCCGACAAAAAACCCATCGGCGGAGAACAGTTAGAAGAAGAACGTTTCTTTACGCAGCACGAAGTCCAGCTGGAACCCGGCGACTGCTTTTATCTCTTTACCGATGGGCTCGTAGATCAGCCCGGCGGCCCCGAAGGCAAACGTTTCGGCACCAAACGTTTCAAAGAGTTTATCATAGAAACTTACTTAGAACCCTCCATGCCCAAACGCCGCGCCATCCTCAATCAAATCTGGCGAGAGTGGAAAGGCGACCTGGAAGAGCAGGTGGATGATGTAACCGTGTGGGGCATTCGCATACCCGTATGAAATGGGTGGGCATAGACCTTGGCCTCCAAACCACCGCCATAGCTATTATCCAAGGCCACTCCTCAGGCCCCTGGACCTTAGAAAGGATAGAAGTACTCCCCTTCCCACCTACCTCCGTAGAAGAACGGCTTGACCAATACCGAAGCTGGCTCAAGGAACAAATCCTCAAAGTTTCTGCCGAGACAATTGCAGGCGCTTTCGCGGAAATGCCCTTTGTTGGGAAAAATGTGCGGAGTGCCTTGCTCTTGGGAGCTCTGCAAGGAGTCACCTGGGCCCTTCTGAGAGAAGCGGAATGGCCTTCCCTGCAGATGCTGGCCCCCGTTCAGGTAAAAAAAGCCCTTACAGGCCGAGGCTCCGCCTCCAAAGCCCAAATAGCGGCCTGGCTCCCCCATTACTTGCTCAACCCCGCCTCCATCCCCCATAACCATCACGCCACAGATGCCATCGCCATAGCCATCGCAGGCGCCTTAGCTCAAAACTCCGCAATAACCCGCAAATTCACCAGCCGAGCCGAAAGATAATTCGGTACCGCCCACCGAACCCCATACACATCCGCTATCCACTGATAAGAAACGACATTGTAGCGCTGAAAAAGGTTGAAAACATCTACGCCAATCCAAAGGGAACGAAGGGTACGCCCCTCTGAAAACAAAATCACCCGGCTCAGCCCCAGGTCTACCCGATTATAAAAGGGCATCTGAAAGACCGTACGTTTCTCTATTTGGCGGGGCACCCCAAAAGGCATCCCTGTCCCAAAGACAAACTGAATATTGACCTTGTAAAGGGGATTGCTGGGAAGCTCGTCTTGAAAGTAGAAGGCGAAGCTCAGGCGCTGGTCGCTGGGACGTCGCATCCACGGAAGCGCCCCGGGTTTTTCTCGAGTGCGCAGTAGGCTCAAACTAAACCACGAGTCGGTACCCGCTAAAAACTCGCCATTGAGCCGCATGTCTAAGCCATAAGCGTATCCGCGGGCGGAGTTGGCCCCATAGTAGCGCAATCGGACATTTTCTATTTCGTAGGGGATAAGGTCCCAGAGGGCCTTGTAGTAGATTTCGGCAAAGTACTTGAGAGGACGGCCCCAGAGAGTAAAGGAGTAATCTAAACCGCCGACCAGCTGAAAACTCTGTTGGGCCCGCAAATGAGGGACAAGCCGATAATCAATTGCCCGTAGCTCCCGATAAAAGGGCGGCTGCGCATAAAAGCCTGCTCCAAAGCGGTACTGGAGCTGCGCCGAAGGCTGATAAAGCATTTGCAGGCGAGGGCTCCAAACCAGCTGGCGATTATTAGCCGCATAATGGGCGCGCAGCCCCACATCTAATCTCCAACGCGACCAGCGAAAGGTTTGTTGCACAAAGCCCAGAAGGCGCCGGTTAGAAAGGCGCTGGTCCCAGAAATACCGCTCCTCCAAGCGCACATAGTCAGCAGAGTCCAGCGCACTCCATTCATAAACGCGGTCGCGAAAACTCTCATACTGAAGGCGTATGCCCCAAGAGAGACGATGACGAAGATTAGGATCCCAGGCATATTCGCCCCGGTGCTCCAAGTAGGCGGTGCTTATATCCAAGTAGTTTCGGGCGTGGCGTATTTGGCTGCCAGCCCCCCGTAGAACTACCACCTCATTGTACAGGCTACTGCCGAGGTTGGTCTGGACTTCACCCAAGAAGTAAGCCCCCTCCGTATCTATGAGTTCGTCTTCCAAGCTCTGAAAAAAGCTGCCAATGAGGGAAAGCCGTAGGCGCGCAGAAGGTCTATGAGTGAGGGTAAAAGCGCTCTGGCCTGTATTATAACGGAGCAGCTCAGCCCCTGAAAAATACAGATTTACCCGCAGGGCGTAGTTGATAAGCCCAAAGGTCGCCTCCCCACTCTGGGGGAAGAGGCGGTATCGGTTCAGGAGGCCCGTAGCCAGAAAGTCTATGCGCCATTTTTCCAATCCATCTCTAAATCGGGACCAAGAGAGGTAGGCCTGCCCATCGTAAAAGACGGGACGATATTGGCCTCTGACGGGGAGGGTATTCAGGAGATAGCCGATGGCAAAGCGCCGAGCCCCGATAGTGTAGTAAAGTCCGCCTTTTTTACCGATGAAGGCCAGGCTCTGGCTTAAAAGGCCTATTTCTATGAGCCGCTGGGGCTGGGCCTGGCGCTTGTAACTCACCTGCAGGACCGAAGCCAGCTTATCTCCATATCGGGCCTCAAACCCACCCGTACTAAAAAACGCCTCCTCAATCAAAAGGGGATTGACGAAGCCTAAGCCCTCCTGCTGGCCGCTCCGAGCTGAAAATGGCCGGTAAATCTCCACTTCACCGGCATAAACGAGATTCTCGTCAAAGTTGCCACCCCGCACCCGATACTGGGAAGAAAACTCATTCGTGGACTGGGCCCCCATCAGCACCAGTCGGCTCTCTAAATCGGGTTTGATGCTGGGCATGGTGCGCAGGGCCTCCGTCCGAATCGGAATAGGCTGTAAAAAGGGACGATCCGGAAGGGCCGTGGGTTTAGTCTTTTCGCTCTGAATTGTCAAAGTATCCGTGCTTAGCTCTCGGCTGCGCAGACTTAGGGTGAGGGGCTCCGTCGCTCCGGATTGGACCCACACCTCCGTCTCTAAGGGATAGGCCTCTACATGAGAAACCCGAAGGCGGTGCTTACCCGCCGGCAGAACTAACAACAGCCGCCCCGCCGAATCCCCCACATAAGTATGACCTGAAACTTCTACCTGCGCAAAGGGGAGGGGACGATTCTCAGAAGAAACGATCTTCAGTTGGAGGCGACCCGTTTGGGCCCAAAGTAGGGAAAGAAACACAAGCCAGAGCCAAGCACCGGGGGAGTATGGCATAAGTAGAAGTACCTCCTACCTGCGCAAGATACAGAAAGCCCTATCTCAAAAGACCGAACAGCCCAATCACAAGCACCAGGCCCCCAAAGAAAACCTCTAAGCTTCGGCTGCGCAAGCGCTGCGCCCAACGAGCCGTAAGCATACTGGCCCCTAAAAGCCCTATGGCCAGAGCCAAACCCATTGGAAGATTAACATGTCCTTTGTGATAATAAGGGAGCATAGCCCCCACCAGAACAGGCATGCTGAGGGTAGCCAAGCTCGTGCCTTGTGCTACATGCTGGTCGTACCGAAGAAAAAACCGAATGAGCGGCACAATAATGATACCGCCTGCCACGCCCGTAAGACCACTCAAAGTGCCCGAAATAAGCCCAATCAAGATACCTCGTAAAGCTCTTTGCGCTCTGGGAACGCTCTGCGGAGTAGTAGAAGCCGTAGAACGGAAAATCTTCTCCCGGAAAATCAGATAAGACCCCACAACTATCAAAAAACCCGAAAAGATGCGGGTCAGAGTCTCACTGCGGAGGTTTTGCACCCGCTCAGCGATGAGGTATCCCGACAGCAGCACGCCTAACGCAATAAATAAAGCCAGAAGAAGGTCGGTTCGGCCGTTTCGGTAGTAGGTGTAAGCACTGCCTGCCAGCACAGGGATGGAAAACACAAGCAGGGCGGTGCCTTGAGCCATGTGGTGAGGATAGCCGAGGGCATACGATAAAAGAGGAATCATCACAATGCCGCCTCCTACGCCGGCTAAGCCGCTTAGGAAACCGGCCGCCGCCCCAATCCCAACCCCCACCACCCACTCCTGAATAGCCATAGGCCGCAAATATAGGAAATATAGGCAGGACCCAACCCACACCCAGCAGAGAGAACCGTCCTGCCCGATGCTCCAAACCTATTTTGTCTCGTCACGGAGTCGCAGTTCCCTCATGCAGAACCAAACGGCAGGAGCAGATGCTTCTGGCGGGTGCGCCTCCTACTCCTAGAAAATCACAGCCCCTTCCCTTGCAGAAGATAACCTCCCCAGGAAAAGATAAGTCCCTCAGA
>JAVVHK010000035.1:0-9613 GCA_032249525.1 Bacteroidota bacterium
CAACGCCACCACACCTCTCCTGCCAGAGGCGCGCGCAGCCATGGAACCATACTGGTCAGAACGATTCGCCAACCCCGCAAGCCCCCACCTCCTCGGCAAAGAAGCTCACGACGCCGTAGCCGAAGCCAGAACCACCCTCGCCCAAATCTTGGGCATCTCCCCACGAGAACTTATTTTCACCAGCGGAGCCACCGAAGCACTCAATCTGGCTATTCAAGGCCTGGCCGCCCATTACAAAGGCTCCCCACGCCAGCACATCTTAGTAGCAGCTACCGAGCACAAAGCCGTATTAGAACCCTGCCTCAGACTCCAAGAAGAGGGCTTTGAGGTGGAGATCATCCCCGTTACCTCGGACGGCTTAGTAACCCCCCACACCCTACAAACCCTCCTTCGGCCCACCACGCTCTTAGTAGCTATCATGCTGGCCAACAATGAAACCGGCGTCATCCAACCCATCCAAGAGTTAGTGGAAATAACCCACAGCGTGGGCGCCTTCTTTCTCTGTGATACGACACAGGCAGTGGGGAAAATGGCTATTTCTTTCAGTGACATAGGTGTAGATATGGCGGTTCTCTCAGCACATAAGTTTTATGGTCCAAAAGGAGTGGGGGCCTTGTATATTCGGAGGCGGAGTGGGGTGCGATTGAAGCCGATCTTAATGGGGGGTGGACACGAGGAAGGCCTTCGGAGTGGAACCCTACCCGTGCCGCTAATCGTAGGCATGGCAGCCGCCCTCAAGACGATCTCCGAACGGCTCCCCCACGAAATGACTCGCTTACGGCACCTGCGCGATAAACTGGAAACCGCCATCTTGGAGCTTTACCCAGAAGCTCGGATTCACGGTGCTGGGGCAGAACGGCTTCCCAATACCACGAATATCGCCTTTCCGGGTCTAAGGGCTAATGACCTCATGGCACGCATGCCCTATGTCGCCGTAGCCACAGGGGCCGCTTGCAGCTCCGCCAAACCCGAACCCTCCCATGTACTCTTAGCCATGGGCGTCTCCCCCGAAATAGCTAAAAGCTCACTCCGATTCTCCTTAGGGCTCCCCACCACCGAAGAAGACATAGAACTCGCCCTCTCCCATCTCAAAAAAGCCCTCGCCTCACAAAATCCCTACACCTATTCCCGAGAGAAGTAAAGCGGCGGCAATAAGAAAATAAAGAGTCTGCCACGGCCGAGGGGGAGAAGGAGAAGGGAGAGGATTTTCCCAAAGGAGCCAGAGGGCTTTTCCGTAGCTGAGTAGACCCCCAATGAGAGCAAACGCTCCACTCCCCAGCAGGACATAGCGCCAAGGACCTTCCAAAAGCTGAAAGCCTCGCTCTAAAAGCGCGACTTTGACCCAAAAGCCAATTACAGGCGGCAGGGCGGCCAAGTTGGCTAAAAGCAGGAGACCAATAGTTTTTCCCCAGCGGGTGAGCCAAGGCTGCGCGACATAAGCAAAACCTATCCAAGTGCCCACAGCATAGACCATCCAGAAGTACCATCCAGCCGCCTGAGCACCCGGCCACAATACTAGCGCCAAAAAAGCCCCTTGCCCCAAACTGCCCCAAAAAAGAATCCCCAGCGCCGTAGCTTGACGCCAAGCTACGCTATAACTACCTACCAAGGTAACCGCCGCTAACCCATAAAAAAGCATGGGCTGAAGGCCGGATTTCCCCACGTCGGGAAACATAAAGAGCAGATTACTTAGAAGGGCCCCCTTAGGAACGGCTGAAAACCACCCTGCCCACACGGGCGGAAGCGATTGATACAAACGCAAAAGCCACGCCTGCCACGGCAAAAAACCCACCTTAATTGCCCAACCCCACAAAATAAGACTATCCGAAAGCCACCCCGCCGAAGAAAGCGGATAAGAAAGCCGCTCCCCCACTAAAAGCCGCAGCGCTATACCCATGAAAATAAGCGCCGAAGCCATGACATTCCAAGTGAAATAAGTCAGGGCAGTTCCCCAGGGGTTTTCTTCGGTGCTGAGGGTAAGGGCTACAAAGTAACCTGCAATGGCAGCCGTTTCCAAGAGGGCCCAACTCATGGCTAAATGACTACTGCGCAAAAGCAGGACATACGCCCCAAACTGCATCAGGATAGCCAGAGCGCCCTCCCGAGTAGGGGTATGGCTCACCCAAGAAGCCGCCGTCAAAAGGCTAAAAATCAGTCCCAGGCGTCCTGCCCACCAGGCATTTTCTATAAGGAGAGTCCCCGTACCCACCTCATAAAGAAGCCCCGCCCCATACCCCGCCAGCATCAAGGGAATAGCATAAGTACGAGGCCTTGGCCACAGCACCAACGGAAGACCCAGCCCCCACAAAAGACCTTCCAGCCAAAACCGCTCAAGACCCCACATGCGCAAGCAGAGATAACCACAGCTGAGGATAAAGCCCTGAAAGGATGGATAGAAGGAGACATACCCAGATAAGAGCCTCTTGAGGCGCTAAAAAGAGCCCTGCACCTTGGGGAGGGAATCCCCCTGTCAGGAGCTTCTGATAAGCCCTTAGGAAGTACACAGCGGAAAGGAGGAGGTTCGTAGCGGCAAGGCCCGTATAAACCCACCCCACAGAAGTTCCTAACCCCCACAAGACTAAAAGCTCAGAAATAAATAGCCCGAAGCCCGGAACGCCTATGGCAGCCATAAAGAGAAGGATAGCGTAGAGGTTCCAGCGAGGGTGGGTTTGGAGAATACCCGTAAGAAGACGTAAGTCGCGGGTCTGGTAGTTTTTTTCAAGGAGTCCCACCCAAGCGAAAAGCCCTGCGCTGACAAGCCCATGCGTGAAAAGCTGATGATAAGCGCCCATGAGACCATATTGCGGAAGGGCTCCGCCCAAGGGGACATACGCCATGTGGCTAATAGAGGTGAAGGCAATAAGACGTTTGAGGTCGGTCTGCCCCCCAGCCACTAAACTGGCATAAAACAGGGAGAGAAGCCCCCACCCAATCAGGAAAAGAGGCGAAAACGCAGAAAAGTGCGGCCAGCTCCAAGTAAGCAGGCCATACCCCCCCAGCTTAAGCAGCAGCCCCGCCAAAACAATAGAAATGGGAGTAGCGGCTTCCACATGGGCTTCCCCGAGCCAGCTGTGCAGGGGAACTATAGGGAGTTTGACCGCAAAGCCTAATGTGAGAAGTAAAACTACGGCCCGCGGAAGCTGAGAAGCGCGCCAAGCTTCCCAGACAGAGCCATACCCACCGTACAATCCCAATAGAAGACCTACAAGAACCAGGACCGACCCGCTTAGCGTAAAAAGCGCAAAGCGAATAGCGGCCTCGGCTCGCCTCCTCCCCCCCCACAGGTAAATAAGTACGAAAGCCGGCACCAGCGACGCCTCGTAAAAGACAAAAAAAAGCACCACATCCCGAGCCAGAAAAGCCCCCATCACTGCCGAGAGCGAAACAAACATAAGAGCCATGAACGGCCTAAGCCGCGGCACATCAAAGCCATAGAAGATGGCTCCATTGCCAAGGAGAATAGCCAAGAGCAGAAGCCAGAGGTTTTCTGGACTAGCGCCCAGCGCATAAAAGACAGTCTGCTGTCCCCAGCTAAACCACGGCACAGCAATAGAGACAAGATTTTGCGCCTTGACTTGAGGATAGAGCCAGAGCCAGATAAGGGTCTCGGCAAGCGTCGTGCTAACTAAAACAGTCAAAGCCCAGCGCCGCCCCCCCAGCGGTAAGAGCCCCGCCCCCAACAAGGGAGCTATCCACAAAAGCGTCAGAAGAAATAACGCCATATCACAAAGATGAGGAGGGTCACTAAAAAAGCCCATTGGAGAGCGCCCTGATAGGTCCTTCCCCAAGGAGGCGGCGGATAAACCCACAGAGCCAGAAGATGCCGCAAGCGTCCCAAAGCCGGCCGCCAAACCCCCTCTATGAGCTGAGCTTCCCCCCAAGCCAAACGGCGCATCCCTCTAAGCCCACTCATGAAAAGCTTATCATAAAGAATCAGAAGTCCGGCTTCGGCTTTTTGAGCCCGGCGGGTGAGTAGGCTCCATGTCTGTTCTAACTGCGCAAAAAATTCCAGTAAAAGCGCATCTATGCGGTATCTTCTTTTAGGCCAGGGGGTTATTAGGCCCGCACTTATTCCTACGAGGGGTAAAAGGCTCTCCCACTGCCACGCAAAACCCTTCTGGCTAAGCTGGAAGATACCCAGGCCTATGAGAATAAGGGGAAAAGGCATTAGCCCCAGGGATTTGGCTTTGACATCGTAGGGGTAGGCCCGCCAAAAGCGCGCCAACGTAAAGGCCGTAATGGTCTCTGCCGCTAAGCTCAGGGGCGCTTCAGATGTAGAGGAGAGGGTCAGAAACCCGATGGCTATGAGCCAGGCCGCTCGGAGGGGAGGAGACCAGCGGAGCGACTTTTGAGCCAGGCCTAAAAGCAGAAAGAGCGCCGCCTTGAGATAGGCATGCACTAAGAGGGTGTGCTGTGCGAAGGGGGGATTGGACCACTCGGCGGCGGAGAGGGCTAAATGGGCACTGGTGGTCCATGCAAGCGCGCTTTTAGGTACCCGGCTTAGAAGTGCCCCGATGGCCGACGCCAAAGCCGCTGCCTCCGCCGCCCACCGAATATTATCTAAGGGCAGTCCCTCTAACCAAGCAGGATTTTGTATCGGCCCATAGATGCCGAGCGCCACCAGCAGGGCCGAATGTAAAAGGGCAGACACCGGAATTGGCGCATACATCACCTGCACCAGCCAAAAGCTCAGTGGAAAGAGAGCGGCCTTCACCCAGCCCCCCAGAATAAAACCCCAGTTCCATCCCGGCGAAAGCAAAGAAGCCACCCAGAAAGCATCCCCCAGACGATTGATAGTAAGGCCAATAAAGGCCGCCTCTAAGCTGCGGTGGGTGGCTCCCCGTCCATAAGCAATTAGAACCCAAGCCACGGCACTTACCCCTTCCCATCCAGCAAACCGTACAATGGGATGCCCACTAAGCGTAAAGAGCGCCACAGCCCCCAAAATCAGGGCATAGCCAGCGGCATACAGCCCTAGCCCCCGCTCAAAGTAAAAGGCGGAGTAGGCACTGACGCCGCCCACGATAAGACAAGCGGCTTGGAGAAGGGGCTCCTCCACAAAGGGTCCTATTCCAAAGGTGACAAGCGCCTCAGCTAAAAGAAGGGCCCGGGATAGCTTCACACGCGGAAAGCGACATAACGGGCAATCGCCCGGAGGAAGTCTAATCCGTCGCTTTGGCCCTGATAAGGGTCACAAGCCCGTTCTGGATGGGGCATGAGGCCTAAAACGGTCCCTTCTGCATTCACAAGGCCTGCAATATGATACTGACTGCCATTGGGGGCGATAGGTAAGTACCGGAAGCGGTGAGGGGGTATTTCGCCTTTAGCCACGACATAGCGGCCATCCCCGTGCGCAATAGGCAGACGATAAGGCCGCTCCCCCAAATAGTCTCGTAAGGGGTGTGAGGGCATCAGCTGCGGCACAATAGTCGTTACTGCGCATATAAAGCGGCCAGACTGATTTCGCAAGAGCGCCCCAGGAAGCCAGCCCGCCTCCACCAAAATCTGAAAGCCGTTACAAATCCCCATGACAAATCCGCCTTTTCGCCAGAAGTCTTCTATAGCAGGCATGATACGGCTAAACCGAGCAATGGCCCCCGGCCGCAAATAATCCCCGTACGAAAACCCACCCGGCAAAAAAACCGCCTCTAATGGTGGAAGCTTGGTATCCCCATGCCAGAGATAGCGAGGCCGAAAACCCGCCCGCTCTAAGGCATAGTACAGATCCCGATCGCAGTTGCTCCCGGGAAATACCACAATACCTGCCCGGGGATTCACGCGGCAAAGATAGGGCTTGGACTTCCCACCATCACCCCCCCCACAGGCTTTGCCAAGGAGTAACCTATCCAAGGCTCGTAATCCGAGAGTTCCAACTGGCTAAGGCGTTCCGCATGATGGAGGTACCACTCGGGCCCATAACCATGTAGAAGGAGATGAGCAAGGGTGCTGGCCCATTCCCTTGGTGTCTCTAAGCTCAGGCGGCTCAATAGGTAGTTACGGGTTTGCAGGAGGCTCTGCTCATTCTCAAAGGGCTTTTCGGCCCAAGCCGAGACTATATCTAAGATTTTTTGGGTGGCCTCAGCGGCTCGGGCCTTGTCTATTTCGCTCTCAATGAGAAAGTAACTACCTGCCCATGTTTCTACCGCTCGGGCATGAATGCCGTAGGTGTAGCCGCCCTTTTCCCGAATCTCTTGCATGAGGCGGCTTCCAAAGTAGCCCCCTAAGTGCATAAGGGCTAAGCGAAAATGCGCATACCAGGGATGACTACGCCGCAAACCCGGGTAAGCTATACGCAGGGAAGCCTGCTGCGCATGCTCGTCGGTTTCCGTGTACCAGCCCCAGGCCGGACTATCCAACGGCAGCCGATAAGAAAGAGCTCCCTGCCACCCTATCCACTGAAAGAGCACTCGGGGCACCGTAGGCGACACCACAATAAGATGCCGCAGGCTCTTTCGCAGAAGCTCCTCATAAAAACGCTGCAATTCCTCCGCCCGAAGAGTACGCATCTCCTCAGGAGACAGGAGACTCTGAATAGCATAGGTGCGCCCCCAGAGACGGCCCTTGAGATAGGCAGTAGCTCGGAAGCTGGGATAGGCCCAAGCCCGCCGACGCTCTTGAACTAAACGTTCCACAATCGGCTTCAAGGCCCCCTCCGTAAGAGGCATTTCGGTCCAGAGACGATAAACCACCTCTAAGGCCGCAGGAAGATTTTGGGTAAGCCCCTCTAAGCCCGTGATTACGCCGTCTAAGTGGACTTCCTCAGTCAGACGAAATCCCAGACTGCGTAGGGTGGCCAGCTTTTCGGGTTGGCTTTCTCGCAGTAGCGTCAGGAAAGCGATCCGAGTAAGGGGGTGGTAACTCTGAAGAGCAGGAACCTCCCACACCCAAAAAACCCGACAAAGGGGCTTCTGCACAGCCAGGTGCCACAGGGATATCCGTTCATAGAGATGTTGGTGAAGCGGCCATTTCGGTGGATGAAAGCGAATCGTCATAGGGTCAAAGGTAAGAGGGCGGCGGATTCGGCTCTCGGGCCGCTCCCAACTGGGCTTTATCTCCCTGACTGAGGAAAGTGCTCCCTATTGCGCCGCATAAGCACCTTCCTTAGTCCCTCCGCAGGGAATGGGGGAAGAAAAGCCCCTATAGCGCACCGCAGGGGCTCAACCTATCTCTTCGTAAAATCGCCTACCTTTGTGCTCCATGACAGCTTCCACGGCCGCCGCGAGTATATTAGAGCTCCTTCACTCCTTTGGACTGGGCGACAAAAATCCTGGTGCTACCACGGGCCGAGCTACTTATGCCGACCCAGATGCGGATTATCTCGTGCGCTATTCCCCTGTGGACGGTTCTCCTTTGCCTGCGGTCCAGCAGGTGACCCCCACTACTTACGAAAAAGTCGTAGAAAAAGCCGTAGAGGCCTTTCGGACTTGGCGACTCGTTCCTGCACCCAAGCGAGGCGAAGTGATTCGGGCATTCGGCGATCTGGTACGCCAGCACAAAGAAGCCTTAGCCAAAATCATCAGCTACGAAATAGGCAAAACCTATCAGGAAGCCCTTGGGGAAGTGCAGGAAGTGATTGACATGGCAGACTTTGCGGTGGGGTTATCCCGTCAGCTTTATGGACTCACAATGGCTTCTGAGCGCCCCCATCATCGGCTTTACGAGCAGTGGCATCCCTTGGGTGTGGTAGGGGTTATTACCGCTTTCAACTTTCCAGTGGCGGTGTGGAGCTGGAATGCGCTTATAGCGGCCGTCTGTGGCGATGCCGTACTCTGGAAGCCCAGCGAAAAAGCCCCCCTGAGTGCTCTGGCCATCTTTTCGCTGGTGCGTCAAGTGATGGAGGCCTATCAGGTGCCAGAAGGCACTTTTAGTCTTGTGGTTGGCGATGCCACCTTAGGCCAGCAAATGGCTGCGGATACGCGTTTGCCTCTGATTTCGGCCACAGGCTCCATCCGCATGGGACGTTCCGTCGCCCAAACCGTCGCTAAACGCCTCGGCCGCACCCTCTTAGAACTCGGCGGCAACAACGCTGTCATCGTAACGCCCCATGCCAACCTGGACTTAGCGTTGCGAGCCGTAACCTTCGCCGCCTTGGGCACTACAGGCCAACGTTGCACCTCCCTGCGTCGCCTCATCCTCCACGAAAGCATCTATGATCGCTTCTTAGAGCGTCTCATAGCCGTCTATCAGCAAGCCCGCCAACGCATTGGCAATCCCCTCAATCCCGATACCCTCATCGGCCCCCTCATAGACAAGGCCGCCGTAGCTATGATGCAAGAAGCCTTACAAGCCGTCAAAGCAGAGGGCGGTCGCATCCTCTATGGTGGTGAAGTCCTGAGCGGCCCCGGCTACGAAAGTGGCACCTACGTCGTACCCGCCATCGTGGAAGCCCAAAACCACTGGCCCATCGTCCAGCAAGAAACCTTCGCCCCCATCCTCTATGTGATGCGCTACCGAACCCTGGAGGAAGCCATCACCCTGCAAAACAGCGTCCCTCAAGGCCTCTCGTCCAGCATCTTCACCGATAGTCTCCAAGAAGCCGAGCAATTCTTAGGCCCGGCAGGCTCCGACTGCGGCATCGCTAACGTCAATGTAGGCCCTTCTGGCGCTGAAATCGGTGGCGCCTTCGGCGGCGAAAAAGAAACCGGCGGCGGCCGAGAAGCCGGCTCCGACGCCTGGAAAGCCTACATGCGCCGCCAAACCGTCACCATCAACTACGGCAATACCCTTCCCCTGGCTCAGGGTATCCGCTTTGAAGTGTGATCAACGGCCAAA
The DNA here is from genome assembly GCA_032249525.1 of Bacteroidota bacterium. Lineage (GTDB taxonomy): Bacteria > Bacteroidota > Bacteroidia > SpSt-205 > SpSt-205 > JAPYWM01. Next base: position 8,773 of record JAVVHK010000035.1, read on the forward strand.
AGGTCGTCGTCGTCCTCCCTGCCTACAACGCCGCCGCCACCCTAGCCCAAACCGTCCAGGAAATTGACCGCACCATCGTTGACGAAATCATCCTCGTAGATGACGCCAGCCGCGACGACACCGTCGCCATCGCCAAAACCCTCAACCTCCACCACATCCTCGTCCATCCTCAAAACCGCGGCTACGGCGCCAACCAAAAAACCTGTTATCAAACCGCCCTCCAAGTAGGCGCCGACATCATCATCATGCTGCATCCCGATTATCAGTACACCCCCAAGCTCCTCCCCGTCATGGCCTATATGATTGCCTCCGGCCTCTACGATGTCGTCTTAGCCTCCCGTATCTTGGGCGGTACCGCCCTCAAAGGCGGCATGCCACTCTATAAATACATCGCCAACCGCGCCCTCACCTTCTTCCAAAACCTCCTCCTCGGCGCTAAACTCTCCGAATACCACACGGGCTACCGCGCCTATCACAAACGCGTCCTCCTCTCCATCCCCTGGCAGCACAATAGCGACGACTTCATCTTTGATAACGAGTTCTTATCCCAGGTGCTGTATGCCGGCTTTCGCATCGGAGAAGTAAGCTGCCCCACGCGCTACTTCCCCGAGGCCTCCTCCATCAATTTCCCCCGCAGCGTCCGATATGGCTTAGGCGTGATTCGAGTTACATTTGAGCACCTACTGTGTAAAGCCGGACTCCTGAAAATACCTCGCTATGCGATAAGGCCCATAGATGAAAAGTGAGCGCTACTATAAAATGCAAAGAGTTTCTGGATGCGAGTTGGGGGTATTTTGTGGGGCCGGCGCCCCCCCCAAGCGGGGGGGGGCCCCCAGCCCCG
>JAVVHK010000036.1:0-9574 GCA_032249525.1 Bacteroidota bacterium
TGGCCGCCGCCCAAAGGGAAAGGTATAGTTCGGTATGAGCGGCACCGATGGCGCGGCAAGCTGGCCCCGGCCCCTCACTCCTCCCACAATACCCCCTGCCCACCCCGCCGAAATAAGCTCAAGTTGTAGGGTGGCATCCTGCGTCCCTCAGAAAAGTACTTCCTCAGCCCTACCTCAAAGCTCTGCCGAATCATTTGGGCTATGGGGCCCTCTCCCCGTATCCGAACTCCCCACCGACTATCATTGAGCTGGCCCCCATGAGCCTGCGCAATCAAATGCAGAATCCGATCGGCGCGATCGGGCAAAAACTTTCGTAGCCAGGTCTCAAATAGCTCTGCCAGCGCCCCATTGAGCCGAACCACCGTGTAGTTGGCCGTCCAGGCCCCATGCTCGGCCGCCGCTCGCATCACCGGCAAAATATCCTGATCGTTCAGCCCCGGAATAATCGGCGCTACCATCACCCCCACCGGAATCCCCGCCTCACTGAGAGTCTTAATAACCCTCAGCCGTAGCTCCGCCCGCACGGTGCGCGGCTCTAAAAGCCGCCGAACCTCCTCCCGAAGAGTATTGATAGACACATAGACATGCACCAGCTGGTAGCGAGCCAGCTCCTGAAGAAGGTCCAAGTCTCGGAGTATCAGGGCATTTTTGGTAATCACTCCTACTGGATGCCGAAAATCCAGCAGAATCCGCAGAAGCTCTCGGGTCAGTTGATAGGTTCGTTCGGCGGGCTGATAGCAGTCGGTATTGCCGGCGAGCATGATGGGGGCGACTTGCCATTTGGGGTCGGAAAGGGTTTGGCGCAAAAGCTCGGGGGCGTTCCGCTTGACGAGAATCTTGGTTTCAAAGTCCAGTCCAGCGGAATATCCCCAGTACTCATGGCTATTGCGGGCATAGCAATAGAGGCATCCGTGCTCGCAGCCCGCATAGGGGTTCATAGAGTAGGTAATCGGGATGTCGGGGCTTTCTATGCGGTTGACGATGGAGGTGGGGAAAATCTCTATGTAGGTGGTCTGGGCCTTGTCGGGTGAAATTTCGGTCTCCCACTCGTAGGCCCAGGGGTCAAAGCGGTTTTGGGGGTTATGCTGGGCTCCTCGCTTGGGCTTCACTTTATAAAAGTAGAGGGAGTAGGGGGCCGAGTTTATGCACAGGTTTTCAACGATCGGGATGGAGGAGTTCTTGGAGGGGCCATCCTTGCCAGTAGGGGTGGGTTTGGGGAGGGAGGTAGAACCAGTTTTCTAACTGATAGGCCCAGAGGGCGATGGCGCGGGGGTCCGGGGCAGGGGGGGGATAGCCGTATTTGACATCGCCTACGACGGGGCTGCCGACTTCGCTGAACTGGGCCCGAATCTGATGAAACCGGCCTGTAACCAGCTCAACCTGCACGAGACTGCGGTTGGCTTTTTGAGCTATCACCTGATAGCGAAGAATAGCTATTTGGGCGCCGGGGGCGGGTTTGTAGAGGAGGCGCGCCCGATGTCGGCGGCTGTCTTTGAGAAGGTAGTGCCTCAGCTCTCCAAAAGTCGGGTATAAAGGGGGTTCTGTAACCGCTACATAACGTTTAGTTACAGCCCCTTTTTGGAGGCGACGGCTCCATGCAGCGGCTGTGTGGGGGTTTTTGGCAAAGACCATGATTCCTCCTACGGGCCTATCCAGCCGATGGATGAGGTGGAGCGGTTTTCCCACCTCCCGGGAAGCCCAGGTAAGCGCGTCTAAGTCCCCAGTCTCATCGGCTTGGGCAGGCATCCCGGGCGGCTTCACTATCACCACCTCGCCTTCCGTCTGCGCCAAAATAATCGGCTTATCCACGCCGAACAATCTTGTCCCGAAGCTGAAGGATACCCTCTATTAGCGCTTCTGGCCGAGGTGGGCACCCCGGCACATACACATCCACGGGAATAATCTTATCCACCCCCTTCACCACATGATAACCATGCTGCCAATAAGGCCCTCCCGCCGTCGCACACGAACCCATGGAAATCACATACTTAGGAGTGGGCATCTGCTCGTAGAGCCGCCGAATCCGCTCGGCCATTTTGGCTGTAACCGTGCCCGATACAATGAGTAGGTCCGCCTGCCGCGGCGTGGCCCTGGGAAAAATCCCATATCGCTCCAAATCATAATGACTCGCATACGCCCCCATCATCTCAATTGCGCAGCATGCCAGCCCAAATGTCAAGGGCCAAAGCGAGCGACTCTCCGCCCACAAAAGGGCCTCTTCCAACTTCGTCAAAACCACTCCCCCGACACCATCCTTCATACAGCAAAATAAACAACTTCTATGTCCATAGGCTCTCGCCTTTCCCATGCCAAAGACATCAAAAAACCTTACCTTTGTCGTATGCGATTTTGGGGATGGATTGGGCTTGCAATAGGGCTGCTGCGGGCGCAGGAGTGTGATATCATCTTTGTTGCTCCTAATGGTGGCACGGGGCCTGGCGTAGGCACCCGTGATAACCCCGCCGAGCTCAACTACGCCATCTCTAACCTCCTTACCCCCACCATCCGCCGACTTTACCTATCTTATGGCATCTACACCCTCACGCAAACTCTACCTCTGCATGACAACTTAGAAATAGAGGGGGGCTTTGACCCCAACCAAGGCTGGCTCAAAACGAATCTGTATCCCACTATTCTCTTCCGAGCGGCTGTCAATCCCACCCCCAATCCTAATCGCATCGTGGGTATTGCGGGTGTCAATGTCAGCGGCTTTCGCATACAAGATATAGAGCTGTACGTGGAAGATGCCACGCTATTAGGTGGGGGAACGACGACGTATGGGTTGTATCTGAGTGGATGCTCCAACTATATCGTGAATCGGTGTCGGTTTTCGGCGGGGGCGGGCGCGCCCGGCGATCCGGGTGCGAATGGAGCCGCTGGGCGCAATGGCGCGGCTGGGCAGATCGGGGAGCCAGGTGATGAGGATGGCCCCTGCTGCCGATCGGGGGGTGCAGGGGGTAGTAGCTGGTCCGGCGGCCTTGTCGCAGGCGGACGCGGTGGGGATGGTGGCCAGCGCGGCACTTGCGGACCAGGAGGCACCGCCTACAATGGCGCTCCCGGCCAACAAGGAAATCCCACCTCCGCACAGCCCTACGCCCCTGCCGGCGGCTTGGGCGGAGCGGGTGGAACAGGGAACTCTACCATCATTTCAATTGGCTGCGATAGAACTCCCTCACAGGACGGCAGCGACGGCCAACCCGGGCAGAATGGCGCAAATGGCGCGAATGGCGGACCGGGGGTACCCACCCATAGCGGAGGCTTCTTCCGTCCGGGCGATGGACAGGACGGACAGGATGGACAGCATGGAAGCGGCGGAGGAGGTGGAGGAGGCGGCGGCAGCCAGGGGAACTTAATTTGCTTCCCCTCAAATCTTAATGGTTCGGGGGCAGGTGGTGGCGGCGGCGGTGAGGGCGGCGAGGGCGGCAAAGGCGGTAGAGGTGGCGGCGGCGGGGGAGGGTCGTTTGGGATATATCTTCACAATAACGGCGCTAATGGCCGCTTTGTAGATGTCATTGCGGAGTCCAGCTTGCCCGGAGCGGGGGCTTCGGGTGGCTTGGGTGGTGCAGGGGGGCTGGGGGGTGCAGGGGGCTGTGGCGGTGGACGCGGCTGCGCCGGCCAGCCTAACAACTGCGACATTGGCGCAGGCGGTAATGGCGGTCGCGGTGGCAATGGCGGCAACGGCGGCAATGGCGGTCCCGGCGCCCCCGGCCTCGCCCAAGACTTCTACCAAGACCCCGCTGGCATCGCACCCACCCTCGCTACCTTCCGAAGTGCCGACGAACCTAAAATCTTTGTCCAGTCCAGCGGCTGCACCTACCGCACCGTCAAAGCCTGGATTGATGCCGCCGGCTATATCGTGTGGTTCTTCGGGCCCGGTAGCACTCCCCCCACTGCCGTCGGCGACACCGTCACCACCCAATATACCACCCTCGGCCGAAAAAGTCTCTCCGTCATCGTCAATGGCCAAACCCACACCTTCTATGAGTATATAGACATCCGAGACGACGGCACCGGCACTAATCCTACCTTCTCTTCCTCTCAGGATACCGTCTGCATCGGCGGCCAGATTACTTTCACCAGTTCCATAAACACCGCCCAGCTTTATGAGTGGGATTTTGGTGGGGGAGCGCCTCCTATGTCTGGCTCCACTTTGGCTTCCGTTTCTCCTACTTTCAACACCCCCGGCACTTTCGTTGTAACCCATCGGACTTATACCGCTTGCTGTGGATGGTCTGACCCTGCCCGAGATACGATTGTCGTGCTTCCTGACCCAGCTCCTACAATCACCATTTCCACCCTTTCGGGTGCTACCAGTGTATGCGCCGATGAGCCCGTTACCTTTACTACTCAGCTTCAGAACTTTGCAGGTGTGCCTTCCATAACATGGTATGTCGGTGGGACCCCCGCAGGAAGTGGCCCTACCTTCACTTGGACTACACCTGCCTCTGGCGTCCCTATCCAAGCCATCGCTATCGGTAATACCCCCTGTACTCGCGGCCAGCCCATACCCTCTAATACACTGACTCTCACTGTCAATCCCCGTCCCAGCATTCAGCCCCTCGCCTCCGGATGCTTCACCATTACAGGCAACCTCATTCCCAACGAGCTCATCACGCTTTCCGCTACTGCTACGGGTGGGACTCCCCCCTATACCTTTTATTGGGACTTAGGGGATGGACGTGGCGCCGTCGGCAATCCCGCTACCATCTTGTATCCTCTTCCCGGCACCTACCAGATTCGTCTCACTGTCGTAGATGCGAATGGCTGCCGCAGCACCAACACCGCCGCTTGCGAAACAACCCTAACCATTGCCTATCGTCCCATTGCGGATTTTAGCAGCTCTCCCTTGGCAGGCTGTCCACCGCTCACCGTTACCTTCACTAATACCAGTGCCTTTGCCAATGCCTTCCTGTGGGACTTTGGGGATGGAAATACCAGCACGGCCCTTAGCCCTACCCACACTTATCCTGTTTCCGGTGAATACACCGTAACCCTTTACGCTGTGAGCGCCTCGGGTACAGACACCGCTGCTATCCAGCGCCAGGTCATCGTCTATCCCAAGCCCGTAGCGGACTTTTCGGTCTTCCCCCCTATCCTGTATGAGGCTGACACCGCTTACTTTGTCTCGCAAAGCCAAGGAGCTAGCCGCTGGCTCTGGTTTTTTGGGGACCCTCTCAATCCCTCCGCTTCCTCTACCGAACCTAATCCCAGCTACTTCTACGCCCAACCCGGCCGCTACACCGTCACCCTCATCGTAGAAAACCTCTATGGCTGTACAGATACCATCACTAAGCCCAACTACGTCATCAAACTTCCCAATCCCGCCCCTTCGCACCTCCCTATCGCCTTCCCCCGAGAAGCCGTACGCATCTATCCTAATCCCTTCTCAGAGTACCTTCTCCTTTACCTCCCCGAGGCTATGTCATTTACTCTTTATGAGCCCACAGGTAAAGCCCTCCTGTCTCAGGAAGCGCCTGCGGGACTTCACCGAATCTCTACGGAGAGCCTGAGTGCAGGTATCTACTTCCTTAGGATAGGCCCTTGGACCTACAAACTCACGAAAACCCTATGAAGCGATACCTTTTTGGGCTTGCTATGGGCTGGGCGCTGGCCCAAAGCTGTGGCTACTGGTATGTCTCCCCAACGGGAACTCCTACCGCTTCCGGTACCCCTTCGGATCCCCTTTCCCTACAGGCCGCCATCACACAGGCCGCTACCAGTCCCACCAAACACATTCGCTTAGCTATCGGAACCTACCTTTTGAATGCGCCCCTTAGCTTGGAGGACAATATCATCTTGGAGGGGGGCTTTGACCTCTCGGGGCCAGAACCTGTCAAGCGCTCGGATGGGATTACGCGGCTTTTGCGTCAGAGTGGCACCCCCGAAGCCAACCCCTGCCGCCTCGTCGCCGTCCAAGCCATTGGAAAAACCGGCTTTGAGCTCCACGACCTCTATATTGAGGTGGAAAATGCCAGCTATACGGCCGATGGCCCCGGATGTTCTACCTATGGGCTGTATTTGAATGGCTGTTCTAACTACCAGATTGTCCGCTGCCGTATCCATGCAGGTAATGCTACCGATGGTAAGCCGGGCGACCCGGTGCCCAATGGCCGGGACGGTGCTCCGGGCCAAAAGGGTCAGGATGGGTGTCGGCAGTGTCAGCCGGGGGTCGATCCGGACAACAATCAGGGTGGAGCAGGGGGTAGTAGCTGGTCAGGCGGAGCCCAAGCTGGCGGCAGGGGTGGCGATGGCGGACCCATTGGCACCGGGCGAGGTCCCGCGGGGTGCTTTGATCTTAATTTTTGCAATGGGGCTTCGGCGCCGTCCGGCCAACCCGGTCAGAATGGGAATACGGCCGTTCCCGGTCAGATTGTTGGCCTTGGCGGAGCCCCCGGCAGCGGCCAAAATATATGTTCTAACTTCACGGATGCGGCGGGGTTCATTGGGGCGTTAGGGGGATGTCCTTCTGATGGGGGTCTTTATTCGGGGCAGGATGGTCTGCCCGGTGCGCCGGGCCGGGATGGGGCCGATGGGGCTCCCGGTGTGCCTACTTTCACGGGCGGCTGGTTTTTCCCCGGCGATGGACAGGATGGTCAGCCCGGAGAGCCCGGTAGTGGGGGCGGCGGTGGCGGAGGAGGAGGCTCCCTGGGAGGCATACCTTATGATGTATTCTGCGTAACGATTGACGATGGCTATACCAATAGCTCTGGTGGAGGTGGTGGTGGTGGTGGTGAAGGTGGCGAAGGCGGTCCCGGCGGAAAAGGGGGCGGTGGGGGCGGCGGCGCCTTCGCTGTCTTCCTCTGGAATAATGGCGCTAATGGAGTCCTTCGGGACTGTCCTCTCACCGTGGGGACGCCCGGGCAAGGCGCGCCCGGTTCGCTTGGTGGCTTAGGGGGGCGAGGCGGAGAAGGCGGCTGTGGCGGCGGTAGCGTGGGCTCTCCGTGCCAACGCTTCTGCGGTCCCCCTCCCTACCCAGATAATAGCTGTGCTGCTGGCTGCCAAGGAGGCCTCGGCGGTAATGGCGGCCGGGGCGGCGACGGCGGTAATGGCGGCCGCGGCGGCGACGGCGCCGACGGCATCGCCCAGCCCTTCTACCAAAGCCTCGCCGGCACCCCAGCCCTCGTCTCCAACTCCTTCGTCCCCACCGAACCCCCCATCGCCGTCAGCGGCCTCACCTGCAGCCACTCCGAAGTCTCCTTCTCCGTCACCAACCCCGACCCCTTCACCGCCTACGAGTGGGCCTTCGGCGTGAGCGACCCCAACGCTAACCCTCTCTTCGCACAAGGACCCTCCGCAACCACGACTTTCGGGCCCCCCGGCTTCAAGACCATCATCCTCCGAGTGAATGGGGTGCCCTTCCGATATACCCTCTTTGTATCGCCCACGCAGCCCGGCGTCATCCCCGCTATCCAGCCTCAAACTCCCCTTCCCGTCTGTGCAGGCGCCACCGCCACCTTCCAAGCCAACCTCACCAATCCCGCTGGCCGTGCCATCTTGGCTTATGAGTGGCAGCTCTCAGGACCTATCAGCGTAGGACCCATCAGTGGGCCTTCCGCTACCTTCACTACGCCTCCCCTCACCCAGACCGGCACCTATAAAGTCTATGTGCGCGTTCAGTCTGAATGCTGCGGCTGGTCCGTGCGCGACTCGCTTACCTTTGATGTCATTCCTCTACGTACCATGACGGCTCAACTCATTGCTACGCCGCCCGCCGTCTGCGAAGGCTCCCCCATCACCCTCGTCTTGACCAACCTCTCCAATCAAGGCACCTCCCCCACCATCGTCTGGCGAAAAAATGGTACCCCCATCCCCGGTGCTTCTGGCTCCACCTACACCGACCCGAGCCCCCAGAATGGCGACACCTACGAAGTCCAAATCACTTCCAGTGAAGCCTGCATCAGCAATAGCCCCCTCACCACCAATAGCGTTACGGTAGTGGTGCATCCTCGTCCCCAGCTTTCCTGTCCCTCCCCGCTTACAGGTTATTTAGGCTATCCCACCACCTTCACCATAAACGCTTCTAATGCCTCAGCGCTTGCAGCTCCCTTCACCTATACGATTGACCTGGGGAATGGCTTCACTATCAGCGGACAAAGTAATACCCTTCCCATTTCGGCCAATGCTAACTATGGGGGAGCAGGCACCTACACCGCTACGATTACCCTGACTGATGCCAACGGCTGCGCAAATCAGTGCGCTGTTACTGTTAGCATTTCTGCCAGTCCGCCTCCTACTGCCGACTTTACGGCTACGCCAACGCAGGGATGCGATCAGCTCACTACTACCTTTACAGCCACCCCCGCTGATGCCGACGAATACCGCTGGGACTTCGGCGATGGAACCCCACCCCTCACCACTACGCAAAACTCCGTTTCCCACACCTACACCCAAGTTGGCTTCTACACCGTGCGCTTAGAGGCCCGATTCGGTGCTACGTGGGTCCCCGTGGAAAAAATCCACTACATCCAGGTCTACAAAACCCCCTCCCCTCAGATCGCCGTTCTTTCCGCCGCCTGCGAAAATCAACCCATCCAGTTTGCCGACTTGGGCCAGGATGGCTATATCTACTCGTGGGACTTCGGCGATGGCAATACCAGCACACAGCCCAGCCCACAGCATGTTTATGCAGCTTCAGGCACTTATACCGTAAGTCTTACCGCCTTCAGTCATAATGGCCTTTGCTCTGCCACCGTTACGCAGCAGGTTACCGTAGCCAAACGCCCTCTCGCCGCATGGAATCTCCCCATCACCGAAGGCTGTGTCCCCCTCACCCTCCAGCCCGAAAACACCTCTAATCCCAACGGCGCCACCATCACTCAGACAATCTGGATATGGGGTGATGGACGCATAGATACTGTAAGTGGGGCGGGTAGTACCTCCCATACCTATACCCAGCCCGGCACCTATTCTCTGTGGATGGTCGTCGTCAGTGCCGATGGATGCACGGACACCGTGCAAAGTGCTATCACTGTGCATCCTCGTCCGCAAGCCGCCTTCATTCCCACCCAGGTGGTACAACGGCAGCCAGAAACCCAGGTCGCCTTCACGAACCAGTCTCAGGGCGCTACCACTTATGCCTGGGACTTCGGCAATGGCACCACCTCTACCGACCCCAATCCTGTCGTAGATTTCCAAGAGCCGGGCACCTATCCTATTACGCTCGTAGCTTACAATAGCTTCGGCTGTACCGATACCGCTCGAGGCCTTGTCATCATAGAGCCAGGGGTGGATATCTTCATCCCCAATGTCTTTACGCCTAATGGCGATGGGATCAACGATGAGTGGAACATCCGCACCAACGGTATCCCTTATCAAGTGTGGGTTTATGACCGGTGGGGCATCCTCGTTTTTGAAGGTGATGCCAGCCGCCTCTGGAACGGCCGCCATAAAAACAGTGGCTCCGACTGCCCAGAAGGTGCTTACACCTATAAGCTCACTGCCACCCTCCCCGATGGCAAAACCTTTACCCGCTCCGGCACCGTTACCCTCTTGCGATAGGGCATTTCCTCCTAGAGGACTAAAGGCTCTGATCATTGGCCCAGCGTGCTAATACTAATTTTTGGCTGCTCCGCCC
>JAVVHK010000037.1:0-9541 GCA_032249525.1 Bacteroidota bacterium
CCGCTTCTTTTTCTTTTGCTTCGTAGGCCTTGATGACATTTAGGTATTTGCCGCGATAGTAGGCTCGGATGGCAGTCTCAGGTAAGTTAGTTAGTTTGGGCGAGTTAGGGCTTTGGGCCTTTGCACCAGGGCTAAGGAAGATAGCCCCTAAGAGGATGCTTATAGAAGCCTTGAAGGATGTGAAGCTACCTCGTGCATAGAATCTATCACCCCGCATACCTTCGCAAAAGTAGGCATAATTGCGCAAATAGGGATATGCCTATCAGACAAGCGGAGAAGAGCCGAATATAAGAGAGTTTGATTTGGGGCTATGGTGGAGAGATGGTGAAGAGTCCTGTTTTACCTTTGGGGTATGCGGGTGGTGGGTGTGGGTTTATTGAGTATTAGTGCATTGGTAGCGCAGGTGGAGGGGGTGGTTCGGATGGGTGGGCAGCCAGTGGTGGGGGTGCGGGTGTGGTGGAGCGGCGGGGTAGGGGAGGCTATCACGGATAGCTTAGGTGGTTTTGTTTTGCCAGAGCCGGGGCAATATCCCGCTTATTTACGAGTGGAGGGGGAGGTAGATAGTTTCTTAGTTAGCGAGAAGCCGACGAAGCCGCTATTATGGGATTTGCCACCTCGGACGACTTTACCTACACAGGCGATAATAGGGGAGCGGCCCAGCCGATATCTTTCTTTACAAAGTGTGCAGAGTGTGGAGACATGGACGCGGGCGGCGCTTACCTCGGCGCCTTGCTGTAATCTTTCAGAAGCTTTTCAGGGGTCAGCTTTGGTGGATGTTTCTTTGGAGGGGAGTGCGATGGGCTTGCGGCAGCTGCGGCTTTTGGGTTTTGAGCCGGCTCATAGTCCGCTTTTAGCTGAGAATAAACCTCTCAGTTGGAGTGTAGGGCGTGCTTGGAGTGCGACGCTGCTGCCCGCCCTGTGGATAGACCATTTAGCTTTAGCTAAGGGGATTGGCAGCGTGCTCAATGGACATGATGGGTTAGCTGGGCAAATACAAGTTTTTTACCTACCTGAGACGGAGGAGGCTCCGTCCGTTGTGGAGTTTTTCACGCGCACGACGGGGGAGGTTTTGGGGGCTTTGCGCTTTCATGACACGGCGGGGAGGTGGCGTACGCTCTGGCTTTTGCAGGGGGGCGGTACGCCATGGGAGAGTACATTACTACAGGACCACAATGGGGATGGATTTTTAGATGTGCCGCTGTATCGGCAGCTGCAAAGCTATTTTAGGCTTTATCGGCGTCCGCCGGAGGGCGGGCTGATAGAATGGGAGGCGGGTGGTATGTACGACTATCGGCGGTCGGGGCAGTTATTTATTTCTGAGCCGGGACGGGTGGCTCGGATGGAGGGGTGGGGGGCTTTTCAGACGATTCGGCAGGTATATGTGGGGGGTCGGCGGGGTTGGGTAGGGCGGCAAGGGCGGGGTTGGAGTCTTTTATGGCAGGGGCGTTTGTGGGAACAGCGGACCTATCCGGGCTTTGCGGAGTATGAGGCTTGGGTGCCCAGCGGTTGGGTGAACTTTCTTTATCGGCAGCCTATGGGGGATACGCGCTTTTTGTGGCATGTAGGGTTTTCTGGGTATTGGAATGGACTACAGGAGCGGCTGCGAGCCCCGGGGCAGCTGGATAGTGCCTGGCGGCGAATGGAGTTAGTGCCGGGCTTAGTTTCGGAGCTGAGTTGGACGCCCTCGGTGCGCTGGTCGGCGGTTTTAGGCTTTCGGGCGGATTGGCATTCGTATTATGGGTGGCAGGGGGTTCCGAGGTTGCATGTACGGTGGGCTTATTCTGCGCGAGGGGCTTTTCGGATTTCGGTAGGCCGGGCCTGGCGAGTTTCGGACCCCGTGGCTGAAAATCTCCCGTTTCTTTTTTCGGCTCGGGCCTGGCATGTGCAATGGCAAGGTTGGCCTCCCTTAGAAAGGGCTTGGAGCGGCGGTTTCTTTTGGACAGAGGGAGTTGCTTTTTTAGGGGGGACGCTCCGCTGGCAGGTAGATGGGCTTTGGGCTCGTATCGCTCAGTTAGCCGTTTTGGATGTAGAGGACCCTTGGCAGGTTCGGTTATATCGTGGAGAAAAACCTGCCCAGTATCAAACCTTTTTTGCGGAGGTGCGATATGAGTGGCAGGAGGAGGTGCGGGTTTCGGTAAGTTATAAGCATCAGGAGGTATGGTGGCCGCTCCGGGGGACGTTTCGGATGCGGCCGCTTTTGCCTAAGGACCGCCTTACTTTTTGGTTTATGGCGCGTCCCCTTTCTCGGCGCTGGCAAGTGGATATTTTGGCAGCTTATACGGGGTGGATTCGCGTGCCTTCTACCGCCGCCTGGCCCGAACCCTATCAGCGCAGCACTACGGGGGGATTTTTCTGGATTGTTACACCTCAGCTCACTTATCGCTTAGACCAGTGGGAAGCGCAAATAGCGGCAGAAAACCTCTTCAACTACCGTCAGCCTCGGCCTGTTATTGCCGCTGAGCAGCCTTTCGGCCCTTACTTTGATCATAGCCTCGTATGGGGGCCTATCATGGGACGCATGGTCTCCCTGACTTTGCGGTACAACTGGTAAAAAAGTATCTGTGAGATAGGGCATGTGGCACTTCTTGCGGGTACTTCTGGCATTCTTGGTGGTTGTTTTGTTGTGGTGGTGAGTCTGGGTACGGTTTCGCTTATGGTTATCTCCCAAACTCGTACCTTTGGGACATGTGGCGCTTTTTACGGTTAGTCCTGGCGTTTTTGGTGGCTTTTGTGGTGGCGGTGATTCTGGGAACGGTTTTGCTCACGCTTAGTTTTACGGGGGCGGCAGTGGCTTTTGCCCGAAAACAAAAGCCTACGAAGCCCATCCCCGATAGCAGCTGGCTGTATATTCCCCTCACGGGTGAGCTCAAAGAATATCAAAAAGACGACTTTGATGTGCCGTCATTTTCGCTTTTTTCATTGATTTTTGGGGAGCCTAAGGGGGGAGTGCCGACTTTAGAGGAACTTCGTCGGGCGATAGAGGTGGCAGCAGCCAATAAGAAAATCCGAGGGATTGTGTTGCAGGCGGGGAGTTTGGAAGCGTATCCGGCCCAAGTTCAGCAGATAGGGCGATGGCTGCGGGAGTTTCAGCGCAAAACTCAGAAGCCCATTCATGTGTATGGGGATTATTACACGGAGAAAACCTATTATTTGGCGGCGTTGGCGGATAGTGTGTTTATGTATCCGGGGGCTGGTGGGGGGATTGAGTGGAATGGGGTGGTAGCAGAGGGGATTTTTTTCCGGAAGGCCTTTCAGCGGTGGGGGGTGCGGCCTATCTTAGTGCGGGTCGGACGCTACAAATCAGCCGCAGAAAGCCTTACGGAAGAGCAGTTTAGCGAAGCGAATCGCGAGCAGCTGCGGCTTATTCTGGAGGATGTTTGGAATACCTGGATAGATAGTGTTTCCGCGTGGCGGGGCATCCCATCAGAAAGTCTGCGGGTATGGCCGGATACTCGGATATTCTTATCTCCAAAAGAGGCTAAAAATGTGGGCTTAGTAGATGCACTCTTATCTTGGGAGGATTGGCAGAGGTATTTTACGGGGGAGTTTTCCGAAAAAAACGCTCGGCTTATTTCTGTTTCGCGGCTTTTGCAGGAAGCGGAAGAAGAGAAAGAGAAGGGACCTAAAATAGCGCTTTTATATGCGGAGGGGGGCATAGGGCCTACGGAGGAATTGACGGCTGAGCGGATGGTTCCTGAGATAGAACGTCTTCGCAAGGATACCACGGTGAAAGCTGTGGTTTTACGGGTCAATAGTCCGGGGGGGGCGGTTTTAGATTCGGATCGGATGGCTGCTGCCTTGAAAGCTTTGAAAGCGGAAAAGCCTTTGATTGTTTCTATGGGGGGTGTGGCGGCTTCTGGGGGGTATTACATTTCGGCCTTTGCGGATTCTATTTTTGCGGAGCGCACGACGATTACGGGTTCTATTGGGGTGATTGGGGTGCTCTTCAATGTGCGAGAACTTTTGGAGAAGCATTTAGATTTGCGTTCGGATCGGGTGCGGGTTGGCGGGAAGTATGCGGACTTTATGAGTCCGTATCGGGAGCCTGAGGCGGCAGAAATAGCTCGTTTGCAAAGCGCTATTGATGAGGTATACCAGGAGTTTTTGGAGGTAGTGAAGGCGGGGCGGCGTTTTCCTTCGGTGGAGGCGGTGGACAGGATTGCGCAGGGGCGTGTGTGGTCGGGGGAGGATGCCCTGGAGGTGGGTTTAGTCGATGGGCTCGGGGGCTTAGAGCGAGCTTTAGAAGCGGCTCGTCAAAAAGCAAAGATAGACAAATACGTTGTGATTACGGCGCCCAAGAAGAAAACATTTTTAGAAGAGTGGCTTTCTAAGTGGCAGGCTTCTCTTTCCTGGCTGGTTCATATAGATGCAAAGCCATCTTTGCCTTCTCACGTTTTGCAGCGGCGGTTTTTGGAGGTGCGCATAGATTGAGAGGGGGCATGGGGTGGCGAAAATGCCCTAAATTAGGGGTGTTATGGAGGTAGAGCTATTGTGGCCGCTGATTCAAGAGCTAGTGGGAGAGGGTCCTGTATCGGAGGAGGATTGGGCTTTTTTGAAGCAGAGTGCGGAGCCTTTAGAATGTCCGGAGCCTGTGGTGCAGGCTCTTATAGGGGTTCGTCAAAACGTTCAGAGGCCCGAAGTAACGGAGCGCTTACGGGCTTTGACAGCTTTTATAGAGGCTCTTGGGAGTAATGCCAGCAGAAAGCTGAGTTTTATTTTAGAGCTTACGGAGTATTTGCATCTACCTGTGGAGATTGTTCAGGTGCTTATTCAAGTTCCTCGGAGGCCCGTATTATCCTTTTTGAGTCGTTTGTGGCGGGCTCTTCCCCGCACAGGGGAGAGGGCAGTTTATGAGGAGTGGTTTCATGGGGTTGCGGGTGAGTTAGGCTTGGAGCCGGAGATGCGGCGGGCGCTGATAGGTCTTTTGGAGGCGGTGGATAGTAAGCAGCCTGTAGCGGCGCTTAGGAGCTTGTGGAGTTTCTTATCGGTATTGCCAGCGCTGCCTGAGCTTGCCTCAGAGAAGAGCTACCTTATGGACTTAGCCCGGGAAGCTCGTTTGAGTGATGCGCTGGTGAAAGGTATGGAAACTTTCATTCGTCTTCGGGAAAAAGGGCAATCGCCTATAGCCTCTTTGGGTGAGGTTATACAGGTTCTTTTAGAGAAAGGTGCTTTGGGGCCAGAAGATCATGAGCTGCTTGCGCTGCTGGCTGGTGAGGGGGGTATTTCCATGTCTCTTTTGCAAGCTATGATGGACATAGAGGAGGCGATTCGGGCGGGTGAGGGTCGGAAGGGCTCTGGTCGGTTTGCGGCTGAGGTGTTGGAGCCTTTTTTACGGGAGGTTCTTTCAGCTCATTTAGAATCAGAGAGCCGGAGTTATATAGAGGAGCGGGCGCGTCGCTTAGGGCTTACTTCGGCGCAGTTAGAGGCTATCATAGAGCTGGAAAAGCGCTTGGTGGAAAAGAGTGCTAAGTTTCCCCAGCATATTCAGCCGCTTATTCATGTGCTGGTGGAGAAGGGAGAGATTTCAGATGAGAAGCTATTGTATTTAGCTCGGAAGGCTCAGGAGATGGGGGGTAGTGAGAAGGTGGTTCGTACTTTAGTGCAAATAGAGATTACAGCGCAGCGGAAGGCTGCAAGGTCTTCTCCTTTGCAGGCGCCTTCGGCTGAGCCTGCGCCTATTTCTGCGGAGAGTGCGGAGCCGCCCCGGGTGTCTCCACCACCACCTCCGGAGAAGCCTGCCCCTGTCTCCGACCCTACACCTTCAGCTGCCCCTATTCAGACAACCCCACCTGTCTCTTCTATTCTCCCTCAAACCTTTCCCAAAGGGGGTAACTTTCCTACGCTCAAAGCGAGCTTTTCATCGGTGGTGGCTTTTTCGTTGCGTTCGGAAAAAGACCGCATCCGAAAGTCGGAGATTTTCGCCAAAGGGGGTCGGGCGCACTGGTATGCGCTTATAGACTTTGAGGGCAGTGAATCCCTTCTCATCCTAAAAGGTAAGCCTGAGCAGCGGGTAGGAGAAATTCTTCAAGTAGCTGCCAGCCCCACAGGGGATGTATTAGCCCTCAAGGAACGAGTGCCAGGAGGCATCCGCGTGATCTTCAACGGAGACCCCAGTGTGCCGTATGAAGAGGTCGGAAGCTTTGTCTTTTCCCCAAACGGCCGTCACATGGCTTATGTAGCCGTCAAAGGCCAAGACCAGTTCCCCGCCTTGGATAATATCCCTTTTCGTCCCTTTCTCTACATTACGGAGCTGACCTTTCATCCTACAGCCGAGTCGGACTTGTATTACATTGCGCAAACCGAAAAAAACAAGTGGTTCATCTGGGACCACCTTGGTCAGCCGCGCTCCGAAGCTTACCCAGCTATTCGGCTTTTGACCTTCTCCCCAGATGGAAAATACATGGCCTATGCCTATCTCAAAAATCGTAAGTTTCAGGTCTTTGATGGTAAAAATCACGGCCCTGCTTATGATAGCATAGGCGACTTGCAGTTTACGCCCAATAGCGCTCACATCTTCTATTCTGCGCAAAAAGGCAAAACTGTAGAGGTCTTGTGGGACCACCATCCCCTTTGTGCTGCTGAGGGTATAGCCAGCCTTACCCCGGCTCCAAGTGGAGAATTTATTGCCTACATTGCCCGAGAAAAAGACGGCCAAACGGTCTATATGCACAATAAAAAACTTGGCACCTACGACAAAGTAGAAAGACTTCTCATTCCCAAAGCGCCAAACCCCACGGTGATTTACATTGTTGAGCATGGAGGGCGCCATCATATCTTCATCAATGGAGCTCCGGAGTCGGGGCCTTACGAGCATATCATAGGTTTTAGCGGACGGGGGGAAAGTTTTGCGGCTATAGTTCGGAAAGACAAGGAGACGGTCAGTGTAGTCTACAATGGCCGTTTGGGAGCTCCATATACGAATATTCCGCTTTTAGTCTGGGATGAGACGGGCAAAAACATAGCTTATCCGGCTCGCCGAAAGGGAGGTTGGAGCGGCGTCGTATGGAATGACAAAGAAAGCGACCATTACGAGTATCCCCAACACATTACTTTCAGTCCTGATGGGAAAGCGCTGCTGTTTTTTGCTCGGCGCCGGGATGGATGGTATGCCGTCCTAAATGACCAGCCGATACCGGAATCTCTGTGTAGTGAGATTCTGACGCCCCCTGTGTTTGATGAAAAAAGCAGGAGCTTTTACTACCTTTATCGTCGGGATAAAGAGGTGCGGGAGGCGCGCTTGACGATAGAGGGTTAGGATGTCCTTTACGGAGCAGGACGAGCTATTTTTACGGCGGGCGTGGGTGCTGGCCCAGCGTGCTTGGCCGCTAAAGCTGGGTACAAATCCCCCTGTGGGCGCTGTGATTGCGGAAGGTTCTCGCATCCTGTCTGAGGGGTGGCATCAAGCCTATGGTGGCCCCCACGCCGAAATAGAGGCCCTTCGCCGCCTGTCCCCCGATACGCCCCTTACCCACGCCACTCTTTATGTAACCTTAGAACCCTGCTGTCATCATGGCAAGACCCCTCCCTGCACCTCAGCTATCCTAAGTGCAGGCCTGCGGCGGGTAGTGATTGGCACCATAGACCCCAATCCCCTCATAGCCGGGCAAGGCATAGCCCAACTCCGAGAAGCTGGCCTGCAAGTCCTCCTCTCGCCTAATCCCAAACCCTATCAGCGCTTGATTCGCCGCTTTGCCGTCAGCATCCGAGAAAAGCGACCCTACATTACCCTCAAGTGGGCGGAGCTGCGTATTCCTGATTTGCCGCCTATCCTTGGGAGTCGGGACCTGCCGCAGTACCCTATTTCCACCTTCTGGGGGCGGGTGTGGGGGCATCGTCTGCGCAGTCAGCACAGCCATATCGCCGTAGGGTATGCCACCTGGCGTTTAGACCAGCCGCGTCTCACTACCCGCCTCTTTCCCGGCGGCTCCCCCCAACCTATCGTCCTTTACGATCCCCGCCGAGGCCAACCTAACCCTGAACCCCCCTGCTTAGCCTTCCCCCTCCACCCGCTCCACCAAACCCTCCATACCCTCTACTCCCAACTCCATGTGGGCAGCCTCCTCGTGGAAGGCGGCGCCCAAACCCTCCAAGCCTTCCTCAGCAGCGGCCTCTACGATGAAATACACATTCTCACCCGATGGACAAACCGCCAACCGCCGCCTAAAAACCCCATATGGGCACCTACACCACCCCCCCACCTCCCCTTCCGCCGCTTCCGAATCGGCCCCAACGAAATCGTCTCCCTTTACCGCCGCCCTATCAGCTGGTAAGTACCCCACCCTTCATTCCATTTTGGAATACCTCCCACCAGGCATTTGTTATTATCTTTGCCTTATGGCTACGACGGCGAATCTGGCCAAAGGATGGCTCCACACTACCGTTGGACGAAAGGTCGTCATGGCCCTTACCGGCCTCTTCCTCATTACCTTTCTCGTTGTGCACTTAGCAGGGAATCTCCTCCTGCTGCGCGGTGATGGCGGCGAAGCCTTCAACGCTTACGCCGAGTTTATGAGCACCAACCCCTTCATTCGCATCTTAGAAGTCCTACTCTTCCTGGGCTTTGCCATTCATATTTATCAAGGGCTTTACCTCGCCTATCACGCTCGCAAAACTCGCCCTATAGGTTACACCGTCCACAAACCCCAGAAAAATAGCTCCTTCTTTTCGCGCACCATGCCCATTACGGGCATAGTCATTCTCATCTTTTTGCTGGTACATTTGCGGTCTTTTTTCGTGGAGTCGCGCATTTTAGGGAGTCCCTACACGCTATACGACCTGTGTAAAAATGCCTTTGAAAACCCCTGGTACTCGGGCTTTTATGTAGTGTCTATGGTGCTGTTGGCCTTTCATTTGGCGCATGGCTTTTATAGTAGTTTTCAGACCCTGGGGCTGATCATCAATCGCCGCATTCGCTCCATCATCCAATGGGCTGGTGCCCTATTTGCGTTCTTAGTGCCGCTGGGATTTGCGATTATTCCAGTGTATTTCCTCATCCTAAAATACTTTTAAGCCTATGAGCACGACAACGATTGAGAATCCGGTTACGACGGCCTCGCCTGTCATTACATGGCGAGAGGGGGAACCGATTACGAATAATAAGGTTCCTGGGGGAGACCTTTCTACGCGCTGGGCGCGGCACAAGGATAGCCTTCGCTTGGTGGCTCCCCACAACAAACGCAAGTTGGAGATTATTGTAGTGGGGGCTGGGCTGGCGGGGGCGTCGGCTGCGGCATCGCTGGGCGAGTTGGGCTACCAGGTGAAAGTATTCGTGTATCACAACTCGCCTCGGCGAGCGCACAGCGTTGCAGCCCAAGGCGGTATCAATGCCGCTAAAAACTACCGCAACGACGGGGATAGCGTCTGGCGCCTCTTTTATGACACGATCAAGGGGGGAGACTTTCGGTCGCGGGAATCCAATGTGTATCGCTTAGCCGAGCTCAGCGTGAAAATCATTGATCATTGCGTAGCGCAGGGTGTTCCCTTTGCTCGGGAATATGGGGGGCTGTTAGATACTCGTTCGTTTGGGGGGGCGCAGCTAATG
>JAVVHK010000038.1:0-9326 GCA_032249525.1 Bacteroidota bacterium
CTGGCCGCCGCCAAAACCTCTCTTCATTCAGAAGGTTTTTGATTGCAAATGGTAATAACTACCCCCCAGAGATGGCAAGCAGCATATCCAAACCTGCACTTGTGAAAAGAGGGATTTAGCCACGCAGGAGAGCCTGAGGGAGCGCTTATGCCCCAATCACTTGATGCGGGAGGAAAGCGGATACTTAAGGTTCTCGTACCGCACTAAGGTCGCTGATACGCTTCCCACGATCAGGGGCGAAGTGATCTTGACAGGAATCAGATTTTCGTCGTCTGTTACCCACATGATCATTTCGGCTTCTCCCCGAAACACTCGGTCTGCTACTACCAGCGGCGTAATCTTGATGCACCGAAAGGTTCCCAAGTCGGTCTTTATTTTTTCTCGGCTCAGGATTTTCATGCCTAAGTTGTAGATTTTGTCGTCTAAGAAGACGGGGATGGGCACTAGGGTTCCGTCGGGCATAGAGCGGATATCCAGCCGCCGAGCATAATAAAATGCTCCAAGCATATCCATGACGCCATCTACCATGGGGAAGGTCCCTTTTCGTCCTCGCACTTCCATCCGTTCGTAATCAAAGTAGACCGTATCTACGAAGTGAAAATCGCCCTCATTGACATAACGGTAGTACATGAGAGAGCGCATTTGAGCGGTATCTACATAGGTATCCATGTAGTCTCGTACCTTGTAGAACCACTCGAAGGCCGAGGCGGTTTTTCCACTGCCGCGGAAGACATAGGCGATAAGGCCGTTAACCACGTAGAGTTTAGGGTAAACCTCAAAGACAGCTTCGCCGGCGGTGAGCCAGCCATAATGTACGCGATACACGAGTTTTTCACCCGGTTGAAAAGGAACCTCCTTCTTAAAAACCCGAGGCGAGAAGGCCCTGCGCGTAGAATCTGAGCTGGCCCACAGCAGGCCTACCCATACTACCCAGATGATTTTTCGCACTGTGGCAAATATAGCAAAAGGCTTGCCATTTAGTTGGGAGATTAGCCTAAGAGGCCGCTCTTCCACAGGAGGTAGAGGCCTGCTACGATGAGGGCGATCAAGACGCCTACCTTCCACCAGCTGATGGGACGGTCTCCACCCACTACGGCTGTGCGGCCATGCACCACCACCCGATAAGGCTTCCCCGCATACCGATACGCCAAAATATAGATAGGCACATAAGCTAATTTCGTCGTTACTTGCGAAAGCCGCAGTTCCATAGAAAAGTCCCGATAAGTGTCTCCAGGGATTTGCGCTTTACATAAGGCCTCAACCTTCTCTCGGATCTGGCGTTGGGCCTCTTGCCACGCCTCAGGCAAAGGTTTGTCGGGTAGAGCCACATCCCAACCCAGAAAGTAGCGCGCATCGTAATCCAATAAATCCGTTGCCGTGCTAAAGCCTCCTACCTCGTCTAGATAGCGCTGAGGGAGGCTTTTTAGTCCCGAGATCCCGATGTCATCAAAACGTTCTTCTACGTTGCCGCTTACGGGCCAGCCCCACTCTATATATTGCACTTGCCGCGTCTCGTGGCGGCGAGTCTGGGGATTGTAGTAGGATTCTGTACGGGTTCGGTAGTAGCCTGGGACTGCCCGCCAGGTGGCATGTGCTTGCGCATCAAAGGTCCAGAGGGGTAGATAGACGCCCTTGAGCTCCTCTACACGGGTTTTTTGGATGAGGTCTGAGGGGGCAAACCAGAGATTTTTCAGCCATACCTGAAAGGCTTTTTGGGCCTCTTCGGGAGTAATGCGAAACGGCAGTACGCCCTGCGGCTGCATGGGCTCTTCGGCTAAAAGGGTTTCGCCCACTGTTTCCGCTCCACAAAAGTCGCATCGCCGAGCCACGCGCCGTTCATCATAGGCGATTGCAGCCCCACAGCTCTGACAATTCAGCACCCGATGATGATCTATGGCCTTTTTAGGGAGCTGGACTTGCTCAATAGCTTCCAGAAGCGGTATCTCTTGAATGCGGCTTTGCGTGGCGGGCAGCGCCTCTACATGCCCACAATAGGGGCATTTTAGGCTTTCCGAAGCAGGGTCATAGTGCACTGCGGCCCCACACCCCGCACAACGAATCGTTATTTGGGACATTTAGTACTTCAAAAGCTTCTCCACAGTGGCGAGGATGGTCTCGGGCGAAGGAAGATAGGCTTTTTCTAACCCTATATTGAGAGGGACAGCTGGGACTTCCTGGCTGCCGATGACGAGAGGTGGGGCATCCAGCGCCTCAAAGAGATTGCCCGCGATCCATCCGGCCAGCGCTTGCGCAAAGCTATGTGCGGGCGGTTCTTCTGTTAGGATAAGCACCCGATGGTAGCGGCGCACGCCTTCGGCTATCATTTCGTAATCCAGTGGCACCAGCGACCTTAGGTCTAAAATGGCTATGGCGTCGGGGTACTTTTCGGCGGCGATCCAGGCCCAATGTACGCCCATTCCGTAGCTGATGATGAGCAAGGCGGGGTCGGCGGTGGCGGTTTTTTCCCAGCGGGCTTTGCCGATAGGAACGACGTAGTCGGGGCTGGGTTCGGGAGTTTTAGCTCGGCGGGTGCCGGGCACCTTAGACCAGTAGAGCCCCTTATGCTCTAAGACTACGACGGGATTGGGGTCGTAAAAAGCGGCTTTGAGAAGGCCCTTCATGTCGGCGGCATTAGAGGGATAGACGACCTTAATGCCCCGAATGGCCGTCAGCACACTTTCTACGCTGGAAGAGTGGTAGGGTCCGCCTCCAAGGTAAGCCCCACAAGGCACCCGAATGACAACAGGCACTTCCCACTTGCCATTAGAAAGATAGTGGGCGCGACTCAGTTCGGTAAAGAGCTGATTGAGGCCGGGCCAGATGTAGTCGGCAAACTGGATTTCTACAATGGGGCGGCAACCTACGGCGGCCATGCCGACGGTGCTGCCAATGATGTAGGCTTCTTGGATGGGGGTATTAAAGACGCGGGCATCGCCGAATTTTTGGGCGAGAGTGGCGGCCTCTCGGAAAACGCCCCCCAGTCGGCGTCCCACATCCTGCCCGTAGAAGAGCGCTTCGGGATGGGCGGCCAGAATCTCCTCCATAGCATGGAGGGCCGCATCTACCATGAGGACTTCGGGTGCGCCGGGCGGGCAGCGCTGGCCTCGCTCCTCCGTGATCGGAGTGGGGGCATACACATGCTGAGTGATGGAGGCAGGGTCAGGTTCCGGCGCCGAAACCACCTCCCAGAAAGTTTTCTCTATGTCGGCTTTGACCTCGGCGTCTATGGCGTCAAGGTCAAGGTCCGGAAACTGCTTTTGGAGGTAGGCACGCAGGTGGAGGCGGGGGTCTAAAGCCTGCGCAGCCGCTAGATCGTCGGGAGGCCGATACCATTCTCGGCGTACGCCCGAAGTGTGGTGACCAATGAGCGGAACTTTAGCATAAAGCATGGCCGGACCATGCCCCGCCCGCACATATGTCAGGGCCGCTTCCGCAGCCTCACAGCAAGCCAAATAATCATAACCCTCCTCCACCACAAAAACTTTCAGTCCGGGAAAGCCTTGAGCATATATAGGCGCATCCATGGCCCGCAGCTCGTCAGCCGAAGCCGAAATAGCCCAGCCGTTATCCTGGACGAGGTAAAGGATGGGGAGTTTTTTTAGCACAGCCATTTGGAAGGCTTCGGCGACCTCGCCTTCCGTGAGTGCACCATCGCCTAAGCTGCACACGACGATAGCGTCATCATGGCGTAGGCCTTGCTGGCGCTGGTAAGCTAAACCATGGGCGGCCCCCGTCGCCGGAATCGCCTGCATTCCCGTGGCCGAAGATTGATGCGGAATCTGCGGACGATCCGGGCCCCGGTAGCTAGCATGATTGTAATAAGTACGCCCTCCCGAAAAAGGATCGTCCCGCTTCGCCAGCAGCTGAAGCATCAGCTCCCTCGGCGAAAATCCCATCGCCAAAAGCAGCCCCTCATCCCGATAATAGGGATATACAAAGTCTATGGGGCGCAGCCGCTCTCCCACTGCCACCTGAATGGCTTCGTGACCACGCGAAGTGGAATGAACATACTTGCAAATATCCCGGTGCTCATCGTATAGACGCGCCATCTCACTTATTGCTGAAAAGAGCCGATATGCCCGCATGAGCTCCGTAAAAGACTGGGTTTTCAGCATGCCCAAAGTTCCCGAAATTTCCGTAACTTTGCCCCGCAAGGCCTTCTATGATGATGTGGCAGGAGAAACCGCGGATCCTCATAGCGACGACGGAATGTGCTCCGTTCTGGGAGGAGACGCCTGCGGCCCAGCTGGTGGCCGAAATGCCCGGCCGCTTACACAACGAGTACGAAGTGCGTATCTTCATGCCCAAATACGGGCTTATTGATGATCGGCGCTGGCGCCTCCACGAAGTCAAGCGGCTCTCCGGAATCACGATTCGGGTAGGAACGATGGACTATGCCCTCAACGTCAAAGTAGCCTCCATCCCGGGCTCCCGCACGCAGGTGTATTTCTTAGACAACCATGAGTTCTGGGCTCGCAAAGGTACTTTTTATGAGCCGCAAAGCCACACCCCCTACCCCGATAATGACGAGCGTATAGTCTTTTTCAGCAAGGGGGTCATCCACGTACTCAAAAAGCTCCACTGGTATCCACAGGTAATTCATTGCAACGGCTGGATGACAGGATTATTGGCCGTTTATATCCGGCACCTTTTGCGGGGAGACCCCCAGCTGGGCAAAACCCAATTGCTATTCACGAACTATACCTCTGTACCGGGCGCCTTCTTCTCACCTACTTTTCCTGAAAAAGCGAAATGGGATAACTACATACCGGAGGTTTTCTCCGTTCTGGCGGGAAAACCCTACGACTCCCTTGTTGAGATCGGTCAATCCTGTGCACACATAGAGGGCAACGGCCTCTCTGCTGAAAGCTGGAGCGCCTGCTACTCCCAGCTTTTGAACCGAGCGCCGGCGCAGTCCGCCTAAGCAGATTCCAAGCGTACCTTCGCCCTCTCAGAGGATTCTCATGTATAAGCGATGAGGCACTGGGGTTGCGTCAAGAATGCGGGAAAGATGCTCCCTCTCTAAGAGGCTATCAGGCCCATCCGCATCCCAATATTCAGTAGGAAGGCGGATAGGTATCGGAGCAGCGGTTCTTCTTTTGGTTTCTGCTTGCCGGAATCCCCAACGCATGGGAGAGGAACTTTATCCGCCGCCGGCTACGGTAATAGAGACGCTTCAGGTATCCTCAGCAACGCCGATATTCTTGCCCGAGCCTTCTACGGAGCGAGCTCCCTTTGTGTTTGTAGGGGAAACCATAGATACGCTTATTGGGCAGCTTTCGGCGCAATGGGCAACCCAGTTCGCCTTAGGCGGAGAAAATGTGCGATTCTATACTGATGCTCTGGTAGGTATAGATTCCGTCGTACTGGAACTTTTCATAGCCAGCTCTTACGGCAACATAGGCATACCGCTCCGAGTGCAAGTAGAGCGGCTCACGCAGCCGCTTACCGCAGGACAAGGATACACCACCGCAACAACCTTCAGCGGGGATGGGCAGCAGCTGATTCTGCCCGGGTATGACACGCTTCGGTACGAGACATTCTCCCCTGGAGCGAGAAGGTTTCGCCTAGACACGGCCTTAGGTAGATATATTTTGACTTTGCCAGAGGCCGCCTTAGCGAATCAAAGCGCATTCGTCTCGGCTTTTCCGGGTCTACTTATCAAAGCAGAGGCTCCGAACTCGGTAGGTAACGGGGCGATTTATACGATTTTCCCTCGCAGTCCGCAGACTGCTTTGCGGATATACTATCGGGAGCGGATTCAGGGGCAGGAGGTGCCCCAGCAGTATAGCTTTGCTATCACGGACACTTGCGTATGGGCGTATAACCTCAG
The DNA here is from genome assembly GCA_032249525.1 of Bacteroidota bacterium. Taxonomy (GTDB): domain Bacteria; phylum Bacteroidota; class Bacteroidia; order SpSt-205; family SpSt-205; genus JAPYWM01. The sequence goes on from JAVVHK010000038.1 coordinate 5,834, forward strand.
GCGGCAGGGCGTTGTAGGGGGCGTGCCTGTCTTGCGGGATTCTTTACAAACAGACTCTACGATAGCCCAACAAAAGCTCCTGCTGGCTGGAGGGCTTCCTGTGGGCGTACGATTGGGTATTGTGGGGTGGGAACGGCTATTTAGGGCACCTGCCCTCAGCGCGCGCCTCATCTTGCATCCAGCGGAGGGATATCAAGGAGCTTACTCCGCTTTTTATCCGAGGGTGGCCGGGGTAGCCTGCTACGCAGACACAACGGCAGAACTCGCCACAGCTTCGTGGGGAATTGGCGATTTTGCGGGCGACTCGGTCGTGGTAGATGTTACGATCCCCGTTCAAGAAGTCCTTACGGCCCTGCGCCCTCGTCCCGATCAACTTTATCTATGGCCCGTGGGAAGGCAGTATACCCTCACTCGCTGGGTTATGAGCGGCGTAAGAAGCCATAGGAAGCCTTATCTGCTGGTGATTTTAGCTCGCCCCTGAGAGTAAACTCCAATCACTTTTAGTTTTTCTGCGGGGAAGGGTGCCGCGCGCAGCTGTGTCGCACCTGTGTGGAGGTTGCTCTCCCAGAGGGTGTCCGAACGTATATAATACAAGTGCCCCCCTAAAAAATCCACGGCAAAGCTCTGAACCCGGGATAAATTGAGAGGAGCGAGGATGCCCTGAGAGGATAAGGTGAGGGTGCCGAGGTATTCGGTGCCCCAACGGGCGGCTAAGTAGGGGGAGCTGGCTTTTTCTAAGAAAGACACTGGGCGACTGGTATCTATGTCAAAGAGCCGACTGCTACTTTGATAGGTGAAGGCATAGAGGGTGTCCCGGTAACGGAAAGTGCCTGCACTTGAGGTAGGATTTTCTACCCACCATGTTTGGAGGGGAGCAGGGAGATCAGTGCGGGTAAGAGGGAGATAGGGGGGCTGGGCAGTGCGAGCGAGGAGAGTAGTGGGGGAGGTGTGAGACAGGACGAAGCTGGTATGTGCCAGCAGACTAAGAGTGGGTGTGGTGTCCAGGGCTTTGAGACGGTGGTCTGGAGAGACGGCCCACAGGCCTGTGGAGCCCCCGAGAAGGAAGCCTGCGGCCTCCGGGATAGGCGCAAGGGCCTGACAAGCAGCGGGCAAAGAGAGCACCTTATTAGGCGAGGTACTGCCAGGGACGTAGTAAGATAAGGCAGCACCATCCCAAGAGAGAGCAGCGATATTTTGTCCATCCGCAGCCAAGGCGCGAGCTTTCTGGAGGGGTATCAGGTTACCCGTCTCTACGGGTAAAAAGTACAAGATGGAGTCCGCCCACAAATAAGTACCTATGCGAATGGGGTGGTAGTTCTCATCCGTATCCCAGTGGCAGTTTGTTAGTAAGCCCAGCGTAGCCAGAGCGCTCCCCAGGTGAAACCACCGCCAAAGGTGGCGAGAATGAGATTGTCGCCTTTTTTGAGTTGGGATTCGTAGTCGTAGAGGCATAGCGGCAGGGTTGCAGAGGTGGTGTTTCCATAGCGGTCAATGTTGATCATGACTTTTTCTAAGGGGAGGCCGAGGCGTTGGGCGGCTGCTTCAATGATGCGGCGGTTAGCTTGGTGGGGTACGAAGAAGGCGATATCGTCGGGGGTGAGCCCGTGTTTGTTCATAAGGGCTTCGGATATGGCGGCCATTTGGACCACCGCATGTTTGAAGACCTGGCGTCCCTCTTGATAGACGTAGTGGAGGCGGTTTCGTACGGTTCGGAGGGAGGGGGGTAGGACACTGCCGCCGGCTTTCATGTGAAGGAAAGCGCATCCACTTCCGTCAGCCTGATGGAGGTAATCCATAATACCCACCTCTTCGTCAGTAGGTTCCAAGAGCACGGCTCCTGCCCCATCGCCGAAAATAACGCAGGTGGCCCGATCCGTGTAGTCTATGATAGCAGACATTTTATCGCTGCCAATCACGAGGGCTTTTTGGACTCGGCCGGCGACAATGCTGTCAGCTGCCACACTAAGCGCATATAAGAAGCTGCTGCACGCCGCTTCTACATCAAAGCCCCAAGCCCGATGGGCCCCAATCGCATGCGCCACAATATTAGCTGTAGCCGGAAAGGGATGCTCCGGCGTAACCGTAGCCACAATAACCAGGTCAATCTCAGCGGGGTCTACCTGGCGCTTCCTAAGGGCTTCTTGGGCGGCTTGGATGGCCATGTAAGCGGAGCCTTTACCCCGTTCCAAGATGCGGCGTTCCCGGATGCCCGTTCGCTCGATGATCCACTGGTCGGAAGTATCTACCAGCTTTTCTAAGTCGGCATTGGTGAGGCGCCGAGGCGGTAAATAAGCCCCTACCGCCGTAATAGCCGCCCTACGCATACGTTTGGAAAGCCTCCGCTATCCGTTCGCTAAGATTAGCCTTCGCAATCGCAAGGGCTCGGAAAATCATATTGCGGAAGGCCTTGGGGGAGGAAATGCCATGCCCGATTATAATATTTCCTCGGGTCCCTAAGAAAGGGAGGCCGCCGATATTTTCGTAGTTGAGCCGTTCTAAGACGGGATTAGGTGGGACTTTTTCTCGCAGGAGTTCGTATAGGGATTCTCCGAATTTGAGCAGGATATTGCCCACGAAGCCGTCGGTCACATATATATCGGCAAACCCCTTAGGGAGGACGCGCCCCTCGGCGTTTCCGACGAAATTAATGTAAGGATTTTCTTGAAGCAGGGCGTAGGCTTGTTGGGCGAGGAGGTTGCCTTTGGAGGGTTCTTCGCCGATGTTGAGGAGGGCGACGCGAGGATTGGGGATGCCCATTACGGCTCGCATGTAGACGGTTCCTAAGAGAGCGAACTGCACCAGGTGTTCGGGTTTGCAGTCTACGTTGGCGCCCACATCGCAGATGAGGGAGTAGTGATTGTCGCCGTAAGGGTAAAAGGCGCCGAGGGTAGGGCGAGAAACACCCGGCAGGTTGCCGAGCTTAAGGACGGAGGCGGCTACGACAGCACCCGTATTGCCAGCACTGATGAAGGCATCTAATTGGCCTTCCTTGAGGGCCTGGATGCCGACATTGATAGTAGAATCGGATTTTTGGACGACGGCCCGGGCGGGGTTTTCGTCCATGCCGATGACCTGAGAGGCAGGCAGGACGTGCACTTGCCCGTTGAGGGTTATGCCATAGCGGGGTGCTTCTCTCTTGAGAAGCTCGGGCTCTCCTATTAAGACAATCTCTACTTCGGCGGGCAAGGCTGGGAGGGCCAGAGCTACACCTTGAAGGGGATTTTGGGGGATGAAGTCACCCCCCATTGTATCTATGCCTATGCGCATTAGGCTTCGTCCTCGGGGGTAGCCAGGACTTTCTTGCCTCGGTAATAGCCACTCTGGAGATTGACTCTATGTAAAAGGGTTGGTTCACCGCTTTGCGGATCGATGTAGTAGGCGGGGATTGGGAGTTTGTGGTGCGTTCGTCGTTTGTCTCGGCGGCTTTTGGAGTGTCGTCGCTTAGGGTTGGCCATAGCGAGGCAAAGGTAAGAGCTTTTTAGCTTTCAGGGGA
>JAVVHK010000039.1:0-9252 GCA_032249525.1 Bacteroidota bacterium
CACCGAGGTGCCGCCAGCAGAAACACACTCACCCCCACCAGGAGGGCATAGACTCCTCCTTGGGGAGTTTGGGTGTGATATGCATAAAGTGCTAAAAGCCCGGCCGAGAGGAGGGCGTTGAGTACTAAGGGCACCCAAAACCCAATCTTCGCGAGCAGTCCTGTGGGCATGCCCGCAAAGTAAAGCAAACTTTTAGATATTCTATGCAGGGGTGGGTAAGAAATGCTTAGACTTTTGACTTTCCGAGAGAGGCCGATGCTGGGGTAGACGAAGAGATTTCCAGCCTACGGAGGAGGAGATGAGAGGCTTTTGGCGTGCTTGTCATGGGTTTTTTCCTGCTGGGGGTAAGAGAGAGATACGCTCTGTCGGAGCGGAGAGCCCCCTGAAAGGCCTCGGATTTTTGTTTCTTTGGGGCGTGCGCAGCCTGTGGGTGGGTTTGAAACTTGCCCTAAGCCATCTTTGGAGAGCTTTTCGCCGGCGCCCGCCTACTATTTATCAGGGGGTGCTTACGGCTTCTGGCCGCGTAACCCTTCCCTACCCCCACGAAAAAGCTTCCGTGCCCGAAAACGGCCATTATCGCCTGTATCTTTTTACTGAAGACTGCATTGGCTGCGATCAATGTGCTCGTATCTGTCCTGTGTCCTGTATCACGATTGAGAAGGTCAAGGCCCCGCAAACGATTCGCTATACGGCCAGCGGCCACCCCAAAAAGTTTTATATCACGCGCTTTGATATTGACCATGCGCTCTGCTGTTTTTGTGGGCTTTGTACCGTAGTCTGTCCGACGGATTGTTTAATTATGGAGCCGGAATATGCTTACGCCACTGCTGATAGAAATCGGCTGGTATATCGTTTTGGCGAGTGTGTGGGGGAGTCTGCTGCTGAGTAGGCGGCTTTCTTCGGGACTGGTGCGGGCGTGGGTTGCTTTTGGGCCTGTGGTATGGATACCGTGGAGCCGAATACGCCTGGGCCTTTCAATGGAGTGTGTATGTAACGGGCATTCTACTGTTATGGGCCTGGCTAGCGTTGGAAGACTCCCAACGAACTTATTTACGCTGGCACCCGCGCAGTGCGCTAATTGCTATGGCGCTCCTGAGTCTCATCACTAGCCGTCGTCCGCTGCCTTCTTTTTCTCCTGCGGCCCCTGATTTTACTCCTGTGGCGCTGTTATGGACCCAAAGCTGGGCTCCGCTCTTTGCGCTCCTTTCGGTCGTCTTAGCCGGTATATTTCTCCTGCTTGCTCTGGCCTGGCGAACTTACATCCCTCCAAAATCGTTTTAGAGAGTAGTGCCTCCCTTGGTTTACTTGACTCGGCGATTTGAGTTTGCGGCGGCCCATAGGGTGTACAATCCCGCATGGAGCGAGGCCCAAAACGCTGAGGTTTTCGGCCCCTGTAGTAACCCCATGGGGCATGGCCACAACTACACGCTGGAGGTGACCATCGGCGGTACGCCCGACCCCGAAACCGGCTATGTAATGGACCTACGCCACCTCAAAAAGCTCGTGGAAGAAACCCTCCTCCAGCACTTAGACCACAAACACCTCAACTATGATGTCCCCTTCCTACAGGGAAAAATCCCCTCCACAGAAAACCTGATTGTCGCTATTTGGGAGGAGCTTGAGAGAGTGCTTCCTCCCCATGTGCGGCTTTTCCGCTTGCGCATTTGGGAGACTAACAACAACTACTTTGAATATTATGGTGAAAAGACCGACTAACGGGCACGCCTGCGGCTGCGGGGATGAGGAGGAACTTTTGGTGGAGGTTCCTGAGAATGCCTCGCTCTCTGAGAAAGAGGCCCAGATTGCCCATCATTTTCGGGCGATAATGGAGGTGTTGGGCCTGGATACGAATGACCCGAGTTTGCGGGATACGCCTCGGCGGGTAGCGCGCATGTACCTTCATGAGCTATTTGCTGGGCTTAATCCGGAGAAGGTGCCTACGATTCGCCTTTTCCCCAATACTTACGGTTATCACGAGATGGTGGTGGAGAAGGACATTCGGGTGCGGTCGGTATGTGAGCACCACTTTGTGCCGATTATTGGGGTGGCGCATGTGGCGTATATCCCTCGGGATTGGGTGGTGGGGCTCTCCAAGCTCAATCGGATAGTGGATTACTTTTCCAGGCGTCCCCAGGTCCAAGAGCGCCTCACTCAGCAAATAGCCGATTTCTTGGAAGCGCATTTAGGGACGCCCGATGTGGCTGTGGTTATTGACGCCAAACATTACTGCGTTTCTATGAGAGGCATTCAAGATGAAGCCAGCCGCACCCTTACGTATGCTTTGCGCGGGGCTTTTGCAGAAGGAGAGACCAAAGACATCTTCCTGCGCCTAGTCGGGCTGTAGGGAGGCCTTCTTGTAGCTCATGAGAGGAGATGGCTGGGCGAGAAGCTCATGGGGCCTTGGTTGAGGATTAGAGATGCAGGCCCCCTTACCCATCAAGGGATGGAGTAATACCAAACTAAATGGGAAGAGGGGCATTGAAGGGCAGCGCCAGCTCCCGTCGGGGGCTGGCGCCGCCTGAAAAGTTTATCCTGGGAAATAGTATAAACCCACAAAAGGACAGGAGAGGCTGAAGCGAATAATACCGATGTGAAGAGGGGATAGCGGCGGGCCCCCGCCCAGGGTGGGCGGGCGGCGCCCCCACCCCGGGGCGGGCCCCCCCCCCCGCGGCCCCCCCCCCCCCCCCCCCCCGCGCGGGGGCCCCCCCCCCCCCGGCGGGGCGCCCCCCGGCCCCCAAAATATCACCGACTCGCACTCAGAAACTCTTTGCATCGGGTGGGTATAAGCTTACTGGGCGAGATGACAGCTGTGCGGGAAGTTTATAGATGCGTGGTGGGGGAGTAAAGATGCAAACCCCATTCCTGAGCATTAGAGAGGGTAAAACCCTTAACCGGGCATGAAAGGTGGGGGCGAAGAAGCTTCCTTAGGAGGTGGGTAGGTAATGGATGCGGATGCGTCTTTCTGGGCGGAGGAAGGTTTGGGCGGTTTGGGTGAGGTCGGCGGGGGTGAGGGCTTCGTAGGGGGCGAGAGGGTCCTCATACCATTCGGGGTGGCCCGCTAAGACATCATGAGCTAAAGCAAGGGCCCTGCCTAAGACCCCTTCCCATTCTCTGAGCATTTCTAAGTAGCGCATGGGACGGTATCGGTGCAGGGCTATGGCTAAGTCGCTGCTTAGGGCTTCCTCCAAGGTCTCTTCCAGCGCTTGCTCAAACCTCTCCACCGACACTCCAGGGGCTAAATAGGCTTCCACCACCCACAGCGTGGCCGCATGCATAGCCCAAGTGTAAGTGTGCAAGCGGGTAGCTAAACCCTTCTGATAGACGAGCTTTTGGGGTAGAAGGCTTTCGGAGCCGCCACCCAGATAATCGTCTAAGAGGTCTATGGCGGGGATGGCTGGGTCTTCCAGAGGCGGTAGGCGATATGCCCAGAAGACTGCCGCCTGTGGATAACGTCCCTCCCGCACCACCAGAGCATCCTGCGGCAAAGGAAGCCCCTCTGCCGATGGCACCCCCGGCAAAGGCGCCCCTTCCTTTGTCCCGGAGAAAAGCTCCATCGCCCGATTCATGTCCGCCTCACCAGCCACTACCAGTACGGCCTTATCAGGAGTGTAGTAGCGCTCGTAAAAACTTTTCAAGGCTTGGTCGGGGAGCTGCAAAATCTCTTCTGGCGTCCGACCAATCACTGGAATAGCATATGGATGCCCTGGAAAGAGCATCCGCTGAATATGAAAGAACCTATCGGCATAAGGGGGATTTAGGTAGCGCTGACGAAACTCTTCGGCCACGACGCGTCGCTGAGTTTCTATTTTATCAGGGCTGAGGGTGAGGCGATATAATCTTTCTGCTTCCAACTCTAACGCTAAGTTTGCGGCTTCTTGGGGCACGCGGGCATAGTAGACGGTGTAGTCTTGGCCTGTATAGGCGTTGGTGGTGCCTCCGACGGCTTGCAGGCGCTGGTCGTAGGCAATCTGTTCGTCTTCAAAGAGGAGATGTTCTAAGAGGTGGGCGAGGCCGGCTTCTTCGGGGTGTTCGTGTGCGGCGCCCACGCCGTAGGCCAGAACTACCGCTGTAAAGGGACTTTCTTCGGCGGGAATGTGAAAGAGGCGCAGTCCATTGGGAAGGGTCTGAAGGGTATATGTGTATTTGAGGTGGAGTGATGTCATGGTTTTGTGAGTTTTTCCAGAAGTCTTTCTAAGTCTTCGGTGGAGGTGTAGCGGATGCGGATTTCGCCGCTGCCATCGCGTTTGGGGGCAATGCGGACGGTGGCATGGAGGGACTGCATGAGTTGGGTTTCCAGGGTTTTGAGTTGGGCTTCTAAGAGGGAGGGGGGTTTAGGTTTGGAGGGGGTATTTTGTGGGGGGTTGAGGAGCTTATGCACGAGGCCTTCTACTTCTCGGACGGTGAGGTTTTCTTGGAGGATGCGGTGGAAGAGGGCGATTTGGGTGTTGGGGTCGTCTATGGCGAGGAGGGGGCGGGCGTGGCCTTCGGTGATGGTGCCGGTTTTGAGGGCTTTTTGGATTTCGGGAGGTAGGCGCAGCAGGCGAAGCGTATTAGCGATGGTGGCCCGGCTGCGGCCTACGGCCTGCGCTACTTCTTCTTGGGTGAGGCCGCATTCTTCTATCAGGCGCTTGTAGGCCAGAGCTAATTCAATAGGGTTGAGGTCTTGGCGCTGAACATTTTCTACGAGGGCGAAGGTGAGGAGTTGGGTGTTATCGGCAGCCCGTACATAGGCTGGGATAGTCTTTAGGCCTGCTGCTTGGGCGGCTCGCCAGCGCCGCTCCCCAGAAATAATCTGATAACGTTCTCCCACCTGCCGCACCGTGATGGGCTGAATGAGCCCATGCTGTCGGATAGATTCTGCCAGCTGAGCCAGCTCTTCCTCGTCAAAGTTCAGCCGAGGCTGATAGGGGTTAGGCTCAATGCGGTCAATCGGAATTTCCTCCACCGCATGGGACTTTTGGATGGTTTCTTCGTCTACGGGGAGGATAGCGCTTAAGCCTCGTCCCAGACCACGTGGCGGCTTCATGCGGGCACCGGAAGGTTGTTACGTTGAAGGATTTCCCGAGCGAGATTGAGGTAGTCCGCTGCACCGCGGCTGTGGATGTCATACCGAATAACAGGCTTTCCATGGCTGGGGGCTTCGCTCAGACGAGCATTGCGTTGAATGACCGTGGTGAAAACGACCTTTCCGAAGTGGCGCTGCACTTCATCTACGACTTGCTTGGAAAGTCGCAGCCGCGCATCATACATCGTTAGGAGAATACCCTCAATCGTGAGGGTACTGTTGAGCCGCTGCTGAACGATCTTGATAGTGTTGAGCAGTTTGCCCAGCCCTTCCATGGCAAAGTATTCACACTGCACCGGAATCAGGACGCTATCAGCTGCTACTAAGGCATTGACGGTGATAAGCCCCAGCGAAGGAGCACAATCCAAAATGATAAAATCGTACTCTTGGCGGACGGGCTGGATGGCTTCCCGCAGCTTGTACTCTCGGCGGGGGAGGTTGATCATATCTACTTCGGCGCCCACCAGGTCAATATGAGCCGGGATGAGGAAAAACGTCTCAAAGTCAGGCACTTTGAGGATGCAATCGTGGGGATCTGCCACCTGCCCTGTAATCACATCGTAAATGGTCTGCCGCACATTTCTGGGGTCAAAGCCCAGTCCCGAAGTCGCATTTGCCTGGGGGTCCACGTCTATGAGTAGCACTTTCAGTTCATACACCGCCAAGGCGGCCGCTAAGTTGATAGCAGTTGTAGTTTTGCCTACCCCCCCCTTCTGGTTGGCTATGGCGATCACTTTGCCCATACTTCTGTGCAAAGCTACGAAAAGACCCTAAGCATCCGCTTCCGCCTGCGTGCATAGAATGGGGAAAAGAAAGTCGGGCACCTATCTCTGCACGACTCTATACTAATTGGGCGGCGGCCCCACAAAATACCACCGACTCGCATTCCGAAACTCTTGGTATAAAAAGAAAGTCTGTGCCAGGAAATACTTTATGCGCTGGCTGCTTACGCTGATAGCTTGAGTGCATGGAGTGAGGGAAAAGAAACTTAGCCCTCCGCCTCAGTCCGCCTCTGGATTTCCTCTGTACTTTCACTTTATGCGCTGGCTGCCCCTGCTGACAGCTCTCAGTTTATGGGTATGGAGCTGCACTTCAAAATCTCCGAAAGGGAAGTACTTACGGGTGGCGCTATTTAGCCCCTACACGAGCTTGGACCCCCTGTATGCGCGTGATATAGTGAGTGTATGGCTGACCCAGCAGCTTTTTGAGGGCCTACTCACTTATGATGATAGTTTGCGGCTTATCCCGGCTTTAGCGGAGCGGTATGAGGTTCTGGAAGGGGGAAGAAGGTACCGGTTTTATTTACGGCGGGCGGCGTATCATCATCGGCCGGAGCGGTGGGTGCGGGCCTCCGATGTGTTATACAACTGGCATCGGCTGGCTAATCCCGCTTGGGCTTCGCCCGGAAGCTACCTCTTTGATGGCCTTATTGAGGGCTGGGGCGCCTACCGCCAGGGGAAAGCCTCTACTATCTCAGGACTGCGCGTCATTGGCGACTCTGTCGTAGAAGTGCATCTGGAGAAGCCCTATGCCCTCTTCCCGTATCTTTTGACGCTGCCCTATACTTATATTGCCCTTCCAGAAAGTGTGGAGGCGCGGGGGCGGGGCTTTTCGGAGCATCCCGTAGGAACAGGGCCTTTTGCTTTTCAGTACGAGGAGAAAGGGCGTCTGGTGGTGTTTCGGCGGTGGGAGGGGTATTGGGGGGGCTTTGACAGTGCGGGGGTGCCAGGTATCGCCTTCCGGTGGTTCGGAAATCGTCTCTGGGCCTACGAGGCCCTAAAGCGCGGTGAAATAGATGCCTTAGATGGCTTAGACCGCAACCTTGCCCATATCCTCCGCTCTGATAGTGCTTGGATGCGCTGGGCTATCCTGCTTTCGGAGCCTGCTTTGGGGACGGAGTACTTAGGCATGGATATCCGCCCAGCTTCGCCGCTGGGGGATCGGGCCCTTCGGCAAGCCCTCGCATGGGCAATAACCCAGCTTCCTCTCACAGAAGTGGTCTATCAAGGACATGCCACGCCAGCCCGAAGTTTCGTTCCGCCTTCGCTGAGAGCGGGGGAACCTATTTTACCCGAGCCCCCTAATGATACAGCCTGGGAAAAACTTCAGCATACGACGTTATACCTGTACTCTTCTCCGGGGTTTCGGGAATTGTGTGAATACATCCAGAGTCGGCTGGCTCGGCAGGGGATTACGCTTCGCATAGAGTATCTATTAGGCCCTTCTTTGCGGGAGCGCCTGCAAAAGGCCTCTCTCCCCCTCTGGAAGGCCAGCTGGATTGCGGATTTTCCCGATGCGGAAAACTTTCTCATTCTCTTTGAGGGGGATAAGGTGATTCCGCAGGGGCCTAATACGACTCGTTTTCGGGACCCGGTGGTGGATAGTCTGCTTCATTTGGCCCGGCAGACGCTGGATGTGGAGCGCCGAAAAGCTTTGTATGCCGAGATAGAGCGTCGGGTGCTCTCCGAGTGGCCCGTCATACCCCTGTATCATCCGCATAATGTGTGGTTGGTGCGGCGGGAGGTGAAGGGTTTTCCTAAGAGTCGGCTTCAGGTGTGGCTTCCGTTGGGGAGGGTGCGTAAGGGGGATTAGGTGGGTGACGGTAAAGGAGTTGGGGTTCTACGGTGGAGCGCCATTCCGCGAAGCGGCCTTCTAAAATAGCTTTCCGAGCGGCCGCTACTAAGGAAAGGAAAAAGTGGAGGTTGGCTTCGGTCGTTAGCACTAAGGCGAGCGGGTCCCCCACCCGAAATAGATGGTGGATGTAGGCGCGGCTGTAGGCGTGGGGCGGGACGGGAGTGAAGTCGCTTCGGTAGCGGGCATTGCGGAGGTTACGGATGCCGTCCCAGCCATAGAGAAGGCCATGGCGGGCATTACGAGTAGGCAAGACGCAGTCCATCATATCCATGCCGGCGGCGATGGCCTCTAAGATGTCCTGCGGGGAACCAAAGCCCATCACATAGCGAGGTTTGTCGGGAGGCAGTAAAGCACCCATCTGATGGAGAATGGGCCGCCGCAGCTCAAACGGCTCCCCAACCGCTAAGCCACCCACTGCCCACCCCTCAAAAGGTATCTCCCGAAGAGCCTCAAAATGTGCTTCCCTTAGATCTGGATGAACCCCCCCCTGCACAATCCCAAACTGCAAAGGCCGATACCCGTAGCAGGTAGGCGACCGCAAAAAGGCAGCCCTGGCCCGATAAGCCCATTGCGTCGTATAGTCCATAGCCTGCCTAACCTCCTCCCGACTCGCAGGATAAGGCGGACATACATCCAAAACCATCTGAATGTCCGAGCCAATGACCAGCTGAATCTCTACGGCTTTTTCTGGGGAGAGGAAGTGGGTGGAGCCGTCTATGTGGGAGCGGAAGGAGACGCCTTCGGGGGTGATTTGGCGCAGGGGGGCGAGACTAAAAACCTGGTAACCGCCGCTATCGGTGAGGATAGGTTTCGGCCATTGCATAAAGCGGTGAAGGCCGCCCGCCTCCCGAAGCACTTCTAAGCCGGGGCGCAGGTAGAGGTGATAAGTATTGGCCAAAAGGATAGGGGCCTCCGGAAGGAGGTGATGGGGAAAGGCGCGCAAGGCCCCATGGGTGGCTACGGGCATAAAGGCGGGGGTAGGCACTTCGCCATGCGGCAGTCGGAGGATTCCGGCCCGAGCCGCCCCGTCCCGCGCTATGACCTCAAAGTCAGGAGTTTCAGCCATTGCCAGGCTTCGTGTTTAGCTGAGGTGTTCTTTTGCATTTCGGTGAGGGTCGGGAGGCGCCAAACTAAGCCGGTTTTCTGCGGGGGAAGCTGAACCAGTTTTTGCCCGGAGTTTACGTCATACACGCCGACGGGTACAGGGAGGAGCGTCCTTCCGAAGACCCAGAGATAGGGATAAGGCAGTACGGCCAAGCGCCCCCACGAGAGTGGAATATGCGCCCGAAAGAGCGTGGCATCGGAAAAGCGCCAGCGAACAGCAGCCAGGATTTTTTCTAAGAGCTGGGTATTTTCGGGGGTGAAGTCGGGGGCTGAGAGGAGGATGCCTACTTGGGTGCCTTGGGCTTGGAGGGTGTCAAGGGGGGGAGTTATAGGCCAGTAGCGAGGGCCGAGGTAGAGAGGTTCCATGTGGAGAAGGCTTTTTGGATGATGGCTTCGGCGAGGGCGAGGGCGGCGGTGGCGGCGGGCGAAGGGGCATTGAGCACATGGAG
>JAVVHK010000040.1:0-9204 GCA_032249525.1 Bacteroidota bacterium
TAAGATCCATCCGATAGCGATGCCTAAGCGGGGTACGGCTCGTCCACCTGGCCGCAAAATGAGGTCACCTACGGGCGTTATGTTAAAACTGGACGAGACGAACTTTGTGGGGGACCAACGGTGAATGGAATATCGTGCCCCTACTCCCCCCCAAAAGTCTATACTCAGCCGCCGCCCCAGCTGAACCTGATAGCCTAAAAGCAAAGCCGCCTCAAATGCCTGTATCGTCCGATGATACTCTGGGATGTACCAGGATCCGCCCGAAGTATCTACTTCAAAGGTCTGCCAATAGTACTGATAACTACCCATGAGCGCCAAGTAGCCCCCCTCCAAAATAGAAGAAGGCCTATTTCGGACCTTTCTGCTTCCAAAATACTCGCGCCAGCTCAGACGAAGCTTAAGGCCCTGCTGACTAAACCCATGAGATGACGGATCGTCCCAACTACCAAAGACCCACCCCCCCTCCGCCTGGATGGAATTCTCCAAACCCACAGGAAACTCTACCCCCACATGCAGCGTGTTTTGGAAAGGATCCACCAGAGCGAAGGGCAAAAACTTGATTACAGGACTCGGCGCTACCATCTGCCCTTCCTGCGCTATCAGAAATATGGGTAAAATCAGAGCGCCTCGCCAAAATGCTGCCATACCCAAAAGTAAAAAATAATACCATTTTTGAGGCGAAGGCTTTCTTAATGTGAAGAGGGGATGGGTGCGCCCGCCCGGGGGGGGGGGGCCCCCCCCAACCCGGGGGGCCCCCCCCCCCCCGGGGGGCGGCCCGCCGCCCAATACCCTCAGAAACGGAAGCGGTTGAGGTGCTCGGGCAGGGGGTGGCTAACTCTTGTGATATGCGAGGGCTGATCTCGCACTTCTCGGACTTCTTGTTGGGAGTGGGAGCAGGGGGTTGGGGTAAGGTGAGGATGAAGCGGGGTTTTTCATTAGGCTGGGGGGCTTACACGACTTGGGTCAGGACGCCTAAGCGGCGGCCGACCCTCTCAAAGGCGGTGAGGGCTTTATCCAGGTGATCCCGGGTGTGAGCGGCGCAAAGCTGGACGCGAATGCGAGCTTCGCCTTTGGGGACCACGGGGTAGGAAAATCCAATCACATAGATGCCTTCATCTAATAGCGCATCGGCGAAGCGGTTGGCTAAGACAGCGTCGTAAAGCATGATAGGCACGATGGGGTGATCTTCGCCTTTGATGGTGAAGCCGATTTGGGAGAGGCCTTGGCGGAAGTAGCGGGTATTTTCTTCCAGGCGGTCTCGCAGTTCGGTGGTTTCGGAAAGCCAGGAGAAGATGGAGAGGGCTGTTCCTGCGATGACGGGGGAGAGGGAGTTGGAGAAGAGGTAGGGGCGGGAGCGCTGGCGCAAGTATTCTATAAGGGGGGCGGGGCCGGCGACGAAGCCACCCATGGCGCCTCCCAGTGCTTTACCCAAAGTGCCCGTGAGAATGATTTCCGGCGCGCCTAATAGACCAAACTTTTCAGGCGTACCTCGGCCCGTAGGCCCCACAAAGCCCGTTGCATGCGAATCATCCACAATCACCAAAGCATCGTACTGGCGCGCCAGCCGAACGATATCGGGTAAAGGCGCATAATCGCCGTCCATTGAGAAAACCCCATCCGTAACGATAACCCGAAAACGGGCCTTAGCGGCTTCCTGCAGACAGCGCTCTAAATCCTCCATGTCAGCGTGCTTATAGACGAAGCGCTGAGCTTTAGTAAGGCGAATACCGTCTATTAGGCTGGCATGGTTGAGGGCATCCGAAATGATAGCATCTTCGGGGCCAAAGAAAGGCTCAAAGACCCCCCCGTTAGCGTCAAAGGCCGCCGCATACAGAATGCTATCTTCAGTATGCAGGAAGTCAGCGATAGCTTTTTCTAAGGCTTTATGGACGGACTGCGTACCGCAGATGAATCGTACGGAAGCCATGCCGTAGCCCCACCGATCCAGGGCTTCATGGGCTGCCTGAATGACCCGGGGATGCGAAGCTAACCCCAAGTAGTTATTTGCACAAAAGTTGAGCACGGTTCGGCCATCGGAGAGGCGGATTTCCACTCCCTGGGGTGAGTCAATGATACGTTCGGTCTTGTAGAGGCCAGCGGCCCGAATCTGGTCTAACTCTTTTTGAATGTGGGAGAGGAGGTGGCGGCTCATGCGACAAAGATACGCAGAGGGAAGCCGTTTTGTACCTTTGCGATATGGCTGGTCATAGTAAGTGGGCCCAAATCAAACGCAAGAAGGCTGCCAATGACGCGAAGCGAGGCCAGCTCTTTACGCGGCTGGTGCGGGAAATCAGCGTCGCTGCACGAGAAGGAGGCCCTAACCCAGACTTTAACCCCCGCCTCCGTCTTGCCATCCAGAATGCCCGCCGCGCCAACATGCCCAAAGAGGTCATTGAACGCGCCATCCATAAAGGCTCTTCCGGCGCCGAAACCTACACCGAAGTCACCTACGAAGGCTATGGCCCAGGCGGCGTCGCTATCATGGTAGAAACCATGACCGATAATCCCAACCGCACCGTCTCCGTGCTCCGAACCACCTTCAACCGAGCCGGGGGTAGCTTAGGAACCTCAGGGTCAGTATCCTACCTCTTTGAACGGAAGGGCGTCTTTGTCATCCCAGCCGAACGGGTAACCAACGAAGAGCTCTTCATAGAAAAGCTCATAGAAGCCGGCGCCGAAGATATTGAGACAGGGGATGCGACTATAGTTGTTACCTGCGCATTTGCGGACTTTGGGGCTGTACAAAATGCCCTGCAAGACTTAGGCGTAGAACCCGAAGAAGCCTCCTTAGCGTGGGTGCCGACAAGTTATGTTCAGGTTGGCTGGGAAGAGGCTCAAAAAGCCCTGCGCCTCATTGAGCAGTTGGAAGATTTAGACGATGTGCAGAAAGTCTATCACAACTTAGAGATGACCAACGAAATCGTGGAGAAGTTATCATCATGAGTTATTTAGAGGAGCGCTCTCGGGATAAACTGTGGCGTAAACGCCAGGAGGCGCTTGTAGGAGGGGGACTGGAGCGATTGAAAGCGCAGCACCAGAAGGGGAAACTTTCGGCGCGGGAACGTTTGGAGGTGCTTTTAGATGAGGGGAGCTTTGAGGAGATAGGGGCGCTGGTTACTCATCGCACGCGGGAGTTTGGTTTGGAGAAGCAGCGCATCCCGGGCGATGGGGTAGTAACAGGACGGGGGACTATCGGGGGGCGGCCCGTGTTTGTATTTAGTCAGGACTTTACGGTCTTTGGCGGCTCCCTCTCCGAAATGCACGCCCAGAAGATCGTGCGTCTGATGGACTTGGCCCTGGAAAACGGCATTCCCCTTATCGGGCTCAACGACTCTGGGGGCGCTCGTATTCAGGAAGGAATATTGTCTTTGGCGGGATATGCGGACATTTTTTATCGGAATGTTCAGGCTTCTGGGGTAATACCGCAGATATCGGTTATTTTAGGGCCGTGTGCGGGAGGAGCTGTGTATAGTCCAGCTATTACGGATTTTATTATAATGACGGAGGCGACTTCGTACATGTTTGTTACGGGGCCTAATGTAGTCAAGACGGTAACGCATGAGGAGGTGAGTTTTGAGGAGTTGGGGGGGGCGGAGGTTCATGCCACGAAGAGTGGGGTGGCGCATTTTGTGGCGCCGCATGATGTGGGGGCGCTTCTGCTGACGCGGCGGCTCTTTTCGTATTTGCCTCTTTCTTGGCGGGATAGGCCCCCTCACCAAAAGCCCACGGCTCCGGTGGATAGGTTGGTTCCCCAGCTTAAGCACATAGTGCCCGAAAACCCTGCCCAGCATTACGATGTGCGGGATGTGATTCGGCACATTTTAGACCCATTTAGTTTTTTGGAGGTGCAGGCGGCCTTTGCTCCGAATATCGTGGTGGGTTTTGGGCGGCTGGGCGGCTATGTGGTGGGGGTAGTAGCTAATCAGCCTCTTGTTCTGGCAGGGGTATTAGACATTCAGGCCTCGCAAAAGGCGGCGCGCTTTGTGCGCTTCTGCGATGCCTTTGGCATTCCCCTAATAGTCTTAGAAGATGTGCCGGGCTTTTTACCAGGTACGAACCAAGAGTGGGGGGGCATCATCAAGGAGGGGGCAAAGCTCTTATATGCTTTTAGCGAGGCGACAGTGCCCCGTCTAACGGTAATCCTACGAAAAGCCTACGGAGGGGCTTACGATGTGATGAACTCCCGGCATATCGGGGCAGATTATGTCTTTGCTTGGCCGACGGCGGAAATAGCCGTGATGGGCCCCCAAGGCGCCGCCGAAATCATCTTCAAAAAAGAAATCAGCGAATCCCCAGACCCCGTAAGAGCCTTAGAAGAAAAAACCGCGGAATACCGGCGCATTTTCGCTAACCCCTACCGCGCAGCGGATAGAGGTTTCGTGGATGCGGTGATTTTCCCTGAAGAGACTCGGCGAGTTTTGTATCAAGCGCTGCATAGCCTTCAAAATAAACGCAAAGAGCGCCTCCCTCGGAAACACGGTAATATACCCTTATGACGGGCCTATACGAGACAAACTACCAGTTTGACAGGCAGACGGGCTTTCGGCGTGGGAAAGTCCGGGACATTTATGAGATAGACCATGAGCTGCTGGTGCTCATTAGCACGGACCGCATATCGGCGTATGATGTAGTGCTCTCTGAGACGATTCCATACAAAGGGCAAGTTTTGACGGGGATAACGGCCTACATGTATGAGGCGCTGCGGGAAGAGTGTCCTTCAGCGTATGTGGCGATGCCGGACCCTAATGTGCTGGTCATGCGGCGAGCGCGCGTCTTCCCTGTGGAAGTGATAGTTCGGCGGTGCCTGGTGGGGTATATATGGCGACTCTATCGGACGGGGGGGCGGCTGATTTCGGGCGTGCGCCTGCCCGACGGCCTCATAGAAAATGACCTCCTACCTGAACCCATCATTACACCCACAACAAAGTCGGTCATTGGGCATGATGTAGAGATTTCTGAGCGTGAAATTGTGGCGTCCGGTCTCGTGCCCGCCCATCAATGGGAAAAAATTCGTCATTATGCCCTCCGCCTATTCCAGAGGGGCATAGAAATGGCCGAGAAAGGCGGCATGCTTTTGTGCGATGCGAAATATGAGTTTGGGGAGATAGATGGCGAGGTGGTGCTAGTGGATGAGGTTCACACGCCGGATAGTGCCCGATACTTGCTTTTGGAGGGTTATTACGAGCGGCAGAAGCGGCAGGACCCGCAAATCCATCTGACGAAGGAGTATGTTCGGGAATGGCTCATGCGGCAGGGCTTTCAGGGCCAGCCCAATGCCACGCCTCCGCCTTTGGAGCCTACCATCATTGCAGAAGCCTCTGCACGATACCAGGAGGTATATGAACGGCTAACAGGGCGCCCCCTGGAAAAGCGGAATTATGAGCGTATCAAGGAGGAGATTTATGAGCGGGTGGCGGCTTTTCTGGCTGCTTTGTAGCTTTTTATTGGCGCAGAAGGGGGATAGCTTGATGATTTATTATGGCGTTGTCGGGAAAGATAAGCGGTTTATCCTGCAGAAGCCGTCTTCTATGATGTTAGACTCGCTGCGGCGCGAGGCTGCGAGGGGGGATACGGCGGCTCTGATGGCTATGGTGGAGTATTATCAGCTGTATGAGCTAAGGCCAGATAGTAGTCGGCGTTATTTGGAGCTGGCGGTGAAGGCGGGAGTGGTGGAGGCGGCGTATTTGCTGGGGGTGGCGTATTTGCGGGGGGTGGAGGCGCCTCGGCGACCGCAGGAAGCCCGGCGCTTATTAGAGCAGGCAGCGGAAAAAGGACATATTCTCTCTTTGCGGGTGCTGTGGGAGGAGCTCGAGCCGCCAGATAGCGTGAATCCTTTGCGCAGGCCAGTATGGCCTTACGATGCCAAAAAGGCTTTTGCTTATGCCATGAAGGCAGCCGAGCTGGGGGACCCCGTTAGTATGGGCGCAGTAGGAAGGTATTACGGGCAAGGAAAGGGAGTGGAACGGAACGACTCACTGGCCTATGTGTGGCTACGGCGATCGGCAGAAAGGGGATATTGGCCAGCTGCGGCCTTGCTTGCCGAGTGGGCCTTAGAAAGGTGGCATGCCCCTGCCGAAGCTAAAAAATGGGCCGCCCGCATCCTCCAAAGCGAATACATGGACATAGACCTCCTATATCGGGCCAAAGTGGCCGATTATCATGCAGATGTGGTACCGCGCTGGCTAAACTACTTTCGGAGAAATCTGGGCTTGGGGGAAAAAAACTGGTCAGGGCCTGCCTGGCTACACAGTGCAGAATAAAACGAAGGCTATTGCCACAAACTCATCCCTCCTGCCGTCACACCCGTCTCTTTGGGGTGTCAGGGTGCGTTTGGAATGGGATTTGTTAGTACTTTTGTGCTGCTGGGGGTGATTGGACTTGACAGCAAGGTGAGCGAGCAAGGCGCAAGCGAGGTGGGTCGGCCTCCTCTCAAAAGGTCGACAAAAAAAAAGTGCCAACACTTCGTACGCGCTTGCTGCCTAAGATTTAGGCAGCCGGGGGAAGGGAAGCCCCGCCTGAGGCTGAACTTCCCACCGTGGGGAATATCAGGCTATGGAGGTTGGGTGGTCCCCCCAGCCTCCGAAATGGATGGGGACCTGTGGGAAAGGGGCGCGGTGTCCCTGCCGCACTTTCCCGAGCGTACTCAGGGACTAAGCTTGTAGGGCCTTGCTTGGGAGCCTTGACTGGACGTGGGTTCGAGTCCCACCACCTCCACTTGCGTGGGTGGCTTTTAGCGCTGGGCGGATGGATAGGAGGGGGCATTATAGCGTATGCGCTGCCTGTGGATGCCGCCTCTGCGCTGGTGGATGTGGGAACGTGGCCCCATGTATTGGGAACGGATCCTCTGGGGAGGGATATTTTAGTTCGGCTGCTGAGGGGTTTGTGGTGGAGTTTGAGTTTGGGGTTGGGTGGCATGGTAGTGGGTTTAGGTCTTGGAGTGGGGGTGGGGCTGGTAACGGGCTATTTTGGGGGATGGGTGGATAGAGTGGGGCGGGTGGTCATGCAGGTTTTGTGGGTGGTGCCCTCGCTTTTGTGGGCGGCGATTTTGGCGTATGTGCTGGGGAAAGGGGTGGGGTCGGTGATATTAGCGGTGGGTTTAGCGAACTGGGTGGAGACGGGGCGGCTGATTCGGGTGGAGGTTCGGCGGCTGCGGAAGGCGGCATTTGTAGAGGCTGCGGTAGCTATGGGTTACCCTGTGGGGCGGATTCTAAGGCGGCATATAGGGCCTGTCTTAGGTTCGGTAATACGCGTGCAGGGGCTGTCATTATTTGCGACGGGGGTGCTGATAGAAGGGGGGTTAGGGTTTGTGGGGCTGAGCGTGGGACCGCCTCATGTGAGCTTAGGGGGGCTTCTATATGAAGGGATGGGCTGGCTAAGTTTACCGCAGGGTCAGGTGCAGGTCATAGGGAGCACGCTTCTACTTGTCGGCATGGTTTTTGTGGTATATTTGCTTTCTCAAAAGATGCGGGCATGAGCTCATTTTCTTCGGTAGATGTGGAAAGGCTTTCACGGGAGCTGGCCACCCGGCGCAGCGAAGTGGAGGCCCTTCAAGAGGTGGTTCGGCTGTTAGTCCCGGGCCGTCCCCGGGACACCGCCTTACTTATTGCCGTGGCTTCTATCCTCCGTGCCCGCTTCGGCGTAAAAAGATTGGCCTATATCCACACTTTTACGCCCGATAAGCGACCCAAGCTGGCGTACTTTCATAACTTTCCCAGTATCTCCCGAGATGCTCTGGAAGAGGCCATGCAGGCCACCTCCATGTACTTCCCAGAGCCTGACAGTCTCTTAGGTCGGATGGGGGTGGAAGTGGTGATGCCCTTAGGCCGGTATGTGGGGCCTAACACCCGGGTTCACCAAGTAGAACCCAAAGCCTGGTGGCTCTTGGGTGACTTCGCAGAAAGCGATGAAGAACGCGCAAACGACCTGATCTACCTGGAAGTAATCGGCACCTTGATAACGGTCTTTTTGGAGAATAACTATATTCACGAGCAGCAGCTCCAAGCTGAAAGGCTCCGTTTGGAACAGCAAGCCTTAGAGCGGGAGTTGGAGTTTGCGTCGCGCCTGCAGCGGCGGTTTGCTTTGAAGAGTGTAGGGATTCATCCGAGAATAGACACTCTCCTTCATTACGATGCTCGGCAGAAAGTGGGGGGAGACTTAGCGGACTTTATCAAGACGCCGGAGGGGGATGTGGTTTTTTACATTGGGGATGTGTCTGGGAAAGGCATTTCGGCGGCGCTCGTCATGGCTAACCTCCATGGACAAATTCAGACTTTGGCTGAGCTCCGCGTGGATTTGCCTACGATTATGGACCTTTTACATCGGCGCATTTCCCAGATTTATGGGGAGGAGGAATCAGGGTTTGTAACTTTATTCATAGGGAAGCTGAGCTTTACTGAGGGGAGAGTAGTCATGGAGTACATGAATGCGGGACATCCGCCGCCGCTCTTATGGCGGGGCGGGAGGGTGGAGCTTTTGGAGGCGGACCAGACGGTACTCGGTATAGACCTGCCGGGAAGGCGCCCCTTTCAAGAAACCCAGCCCCGCAGCGTGATTTTGGAAGAGGGGGATATGTTTATCGGCTACACCGACGGCCTAATAGAACAGCCTGAAGCGGGAGGGAACATTCTGGGGTTGGAGCCCGTTATAGCCTGTATCAAGGGACTTACGGAAGCAACTCCCAAGAAGGCTTTACAAGCCCTGCGGGACCTTTTGGAGAGTTACCGGGGTAACCAGCCCTTAGAGGATGACCTAACCCTTCTCTTATGGCAGATTCGCTGATCGTGTCCTCTCGGCTTTTAGAGGAGCGAGTGGAGGGGGCGCGTTTGCCAGCCGACACCTTAGGCGGTATCATTCAAAGCGCACCGCTTGTATGGCTGCAGTTTCTGCGCCATTTAGGGTGCATTTATTGTAAAGGGCTGGTAGAAGATATCCGAGAGTTTTTAAAGGGGTGGCGCGAGGAGCTGGTTCCGTTTCTGGTGTTTGTGCATCCGAATACGGTGCGGGAGGGGGAAGAGTTTTTTGCGCGCTACTATCCGGGGGCGGCTCACATAGCGGACCCTAATCTGAGGTTGTACCGGGCGTTTCGGGTGCGTCGGGCTAAGCCCTGGCACTTTCTTGAGCTGGGAAGTCTTAGGCGGTTTTGGGAGCTGCTGCGCCGAGGTCACCAAAACGACCGCCCCACTGCAGATCCCTGGGTTCTGCATG
>JAVVHK010000041.1:0-9194 GCA_032249525.1 Bacteroidota bacterium
CCCCGCCTGGAGCCGGAGCTTTACCAAAAGATCCTGGAAGACTGGCTCAGGAAGTAACGTGGGTGAGCCAGTGTTCGTATTCGGGCCGACGGCCGGTGGCCGCCTACCGCCGGTGCTGCGACCCGGGCAACTATATTATAGCGGGGGATGCCTTCGCTTCCACTCTTAATCGGGAGGAGCTGGCCAAGTACATCCAAACCGTGGGCCGATAAGGGCATTTTTTTCTCGGTGCGGGCCTGGCTTTGGGTGGTAGGGGCATGGCTTTTTGGGAGGATAGCTCAGCTTTGCGCGCAAACGCCCCTGCCCAGCACAGAGGCAGGATATCTGCTACCGACCCGCGATACGATATACCTGCTCATCGTTTTTGCCGAGATAGATTATACCGCCTGTGGCGAAGACCTCTATGAAAGGCAGTACGGACGCACTTGGCCCGTGGATTCAGCGGGGCGAACGCAAGTACCTCCCGACGCAGCTGACCTCATAGACGCCTTCCTGCCCCCTCCCCAAAACCCAAAAGGCCTCATCACTCGCACCTATGCCGAAGCGTCGTTTGGGCAGTTTGTGGTTTTGGGGGATTACCTGCCTACGGTGGTTCGGGTGCCCTGTCAGGCTGTGCCGGCCCAGAGTTATAGTCTATATGGGGAGGTGGAGTTGGTAGCGCGCTACTGGCCGGCGGGTGCGTCTACGGCTCGAGGGGTGCCCTGGGAGGCCTTTGACCGGTATGAGCTTTTGCCGGCGCGCTATGGCCTTCCGAAGCCCCGGGCTTCACCCTATGCGCCCCTTGAAAAGCGCCGCCTGGATGTGCTTTTCATCATCTGGCGAAATCTGGCCTACCGATTGGGTGCGCGACCGCCTTTCCCCTGTAACTACGGCTTTGGGCTCTCGCTCTGCGATTATCAACGGCCTTTTGGGCCTTTTGGAGGGGGGGTAGAGCTGGCCTCGTCTTATACAACCTGCGGCACAGCGATGGGTGCAGCCGTGGGCTTCTTAGCGGAATTTTTCCACGGCCTCTACGGGGGCAATCACTGGCACACGGCGGGCGGTGCCGGCCTGCATACTTTTCCTATTAGGCCTGTCGCACGGGGCCTGAGCGTCCAGGGCGGCGGGCCCATCTATGCAATAGGTTACGACCGCTGGATTATGGGCTGGAAACACCCCCAAAAAAAGTACCTCCTCTCCGCCCTGAGCGAGCACGGTGAAGAAGTGCCCACCGACCTCGGGATGCCCCAGCAGCCCCTGCGACAGCGCTTTCTCCTAAGGGACTTCATGACTACGGGTGATGTGGTGCGAATTCGACTGCCTTACTTAGAGCGGGGCGGTCCCGCCGTCAAAGCCCAGTACCTCTGGATAGAAAATCGCCAGTTTATCGCCTCCACGGAAACCTGGGCGGCCTATAGCCCAACCCGATGTCCCGATAATCCCTTTCCAGACTGCCCCAAAGGCGTGCCCGGCCTGTATGCCTACCTCCAAGTAGGCAAAGACCTCAAAGAAGGCCCCGATATTTATAGCGCTTCTCCCAACCATCCCAACGGTTTGGGTAGCTGGATTTTCTGGCTACCTGCTGATGGACGGTACGATTTTTACTTTGATACTTTACGTCGCCAGCCCGGCAATCCCGCCCAAAACTGCAACTGGGGCCATCCAAATATCCCCATAGACCGCTCTAAAAGCCTTCCTAATCCCTTCCTCGGCCTGCATGACTTTTATTTAGCCTACGATGAGAATGGCGATGGTCGCCTCTACAGCGGCGATAGAAGCCTCTTGGGACTAAGCCTGGTGGAAAACGACTCGGTTATCCACACGGCTTTTGGGTTTGGGGATGCGTGGGATGGATGGAGTCGGCGCACGGGCTTTCGGCGCCTGAGCTTGGAGACTAATCCCGCTCCCGTTCCCGTCTACACCCTTCGCTCTGCCGAAGGTTATCAAGGACCTAATCCCGAAGGCCCCCAGCCCTACGACAACCGCATCATCTGGCTCAGTGGCCTTTCCATCACCCTTCTGGATGAAAGACCCGACGGTACTGTCCTCATAGAGGTGGCTTGGGATGATTTTACCGTGCGGAAGGACGTGCGGTGGTGCGGCGATATTCGTCTCTCGCGTAATCCGTTTGATAGTCTTGCGCCTTCGCTGATCCTGCGCAAAGCCACCATCCTTTTAGACCGCAGCGAAAGCCCGGTTTATGCTGTGGCCAGAAGCTACGATAGCCTCACAAAGCGCTTCTGGCTTAGCGATACGACGGTGCTGCGCCTGCTGCCGGGAGCTATTCTGGAGCTTAGAGGGGGGAGGATTGTGCTGCGGCGGGGGAGCCGGCTGATTTTAGAGGCAGGGAGTACGCTGCGGGGAAGGGGGAAGATTATCGTAGAGCCAGGGGGAGCGGTGGAGGTGCAGCCAGGTGCGTCTCTGTCCGTGCCTCTGCAGCAGCGCCGAAAGCCGCGCCGAACGCTCTAAGGGAAGGCTTGTTTTGCACGATTTTTGCTTACTTTGTCCTACGGATGCGAGGGTCTGTTTGGCTTTTAGGTCTTGCTCTATGCTGGGCGCAGAGCGAGATAGCAATTCGGGCCACCCTGGAGGGTAAAGGGGATGGACCCGTAGAAGTAATCTTCCGCCAGGGCTTCCGAAGTATCCGGATGCCCGCTCAACTCCAAAAAGGCCTCCTCCATCTCTCCTGGCCCGCTCATTGGCAAGGCCCCGCAGAGATTATCCTATCTGCCCCGGGGTATCTGCCCGTGCGGTATAAACATCCCATCTCTCCCGGTAAGTCCCATTACTTAGACTTGACAGACCCTAAGAGCCTACACGAAGGCAGTAGCTTCGTCCTAATAGAGGGAAGGGCGCATTTAGCGGCGGGCGACTTGGGCCAGCTCCCCGACGAAACTCACCCCATCATCAACGCCTATGATATAGAGCTTTTTTATCTGGCGCAAAAAAGCCAGGACCTCAAAGCCGACTTTACAGGTGATGGGCGCGTGGATGAAGCCGACTTTGCCTTACTTTTGAAAAATCAAAATCTTCTCCTTCGTTCGGTGCTATGAGAAGGCTCCTGCTGATATGGGCTTGCACGTATGGACTGGGGCAGGATACGATTGGGGCGGAGGCGAGGGTGCGGGGGGATTATGTGGAGGTGGATTTTTGGTGGCGGTCGGGGGTAGGGTATGTGCCGGTGGCGGCGAACTTCGTTTTAGTTTGGCCAGAGGCCCATGCCCTGGATTGGTCGCAGGTCGCTATAACCCAGCGGGGCCTGTGGGATGCCGCGCAAAGCTCCCTGTATCGTCCTTTGTACATCACGCAAAGATTAGAAGACACAGCGCAGCGGGTAAGCTTGAATCTCCTTCCGCAGGACCCCGCTCAAGGCCTCCCTATTCCTAACCAGCGGACCTTAGTGGGCCAGTATCGGGTGCCTATTGCCCAGTTTGGAGTTACTCTCCAGCCCCGCTGGGGCATGGAAAGCGGAGAAGTCGTAGGTCTCGCCCGCCGAGGCGAAAAAAACCGCTTCGTATTTTTGCCTGTAGGAGCGGTAACCTTATGCCCCTCTGTGGCTGGATTTCGGGTGCAAATGCAGGGGGGAGAGCTATCCTTGCTGCCACCTGCGGACTTTCGCCCTGAAAACCTCACCATCACCTGGTACTATAATGGCTATCCCATAGGTAGTGGGGCTACCCTGTCCATTCCTGCTCAGGCCAATGGCCTATTTTATGCCCAGGTGGTGCATCGGTGCGGCTCTTCGGCCTGGTCGGATACTGTAGCCCTCAGCACTACGGGGGTGGGATTAGCCTCGCAAGGCGCCTGGCATGTGTATCCCCTTCCTGCTCGGGAAGTGCTCTATGTGATAGCCCCTGAGCGGGCACCCTGTACCTATGAGCTGAGCGACCTTTCTGGGCGAAAGCTCCTTCAAGGCCGGTGGGAAAGCGGGGACCATGCGCCGCATACGGTAGACTTGTCGGGCTTCCCAGCGGGGACTTACCTGCTGCGTCTCTCTCAGAGCACCACCCAAACCTTCCTCATCAGCCATGTCTGGTAAAAGGCTCTGGTGGGTCGTGCTGGGGAGCCTCTTATGGGCGCAGGTGCCGCCCCAATATGAGCTTATCTTGGATCAAAAATACGTCCGGGCCTCTGGCAGCGCCCCCGACTCCGTGGATGTATATGTGATTGTTCGGGTTTTCAGCTCAGGCAGCCCCCCCGATACGCTCATCTCGTCCAACTTCCCATTCTTCTACAATATGGCGCTGGACTTTTCAGGGGCCCGGGTCATCCACGAGAGGAAGTTTAGCGACAAGTCCAAGCCAAACTACTATGAGGCGATAACCTACCCCTTTACGCCCGCCCGGGTCAATGTGACGATTCGGCGGAAGGTAGGCTTTACCCCGCCCGGGGATACATTAGTTAGCGGATCCGGTCAGCAAGATACAGTATTAGCTCTGCGTGTACCGGTGCGGGTATGTGGGCCGGGCCAGCGGAGCATCCTGGTGTGGGACTCAGCAAGTGCCGCCATCCTCAATAACCAACTCCAATCTATCAAGCCGCGCATTGGACAGCGCTGGCGGAATGATACGCTTGACTTATGTCCCCTTCTGCAAACATACACATGGTCCTCCTCGCCCCCATCTGCCTGTGTCGGGGTGTTGGTATCATTCAGGTATACCAATAGTTTTCTGCCCGATGCAGCGAACCCAGATAGTTTTGTCGTGTTTACTCAGCGGGTGAGTGATGGGGTGGTGGAGAGTTATCCGGGGTTAGGAGGCGGTGGTAGCTTTAGTCTGGCGTTTAGTCGGGCGGATAGTTATCGGGTTTGGATTCGCTTCATAGAGAAAAAGTGCAGGTGCTATCAGGATGGGCCGGAAGTAGGGATAAGGGTCCTTGGCCAGCCGCCAGTGGTGGGGATCATGGGGCCAGATACGGTGTACGTACCGGCGTTAGGCGCTTCATATTCCTATAGTCTGGCGCCTTTGCCGGGGGGGCTGAGCTATAGCAACATTTTGTGGTATCACTGGTGTGCGGGAGGGTGTACATCTCCTCCCGCCGGCTCCCCGACGACGGTATCTTTTCCCGGCATTGTTAGTGGAAGTCGGACAGACACGCTGGAAGCCGATTATTTTGTGATCGGGTATTGTGTGCAGTACTCGGCGCCAAAGTACATCACGGTACTTCCCTGTCGGTCGGTGCCCTCGGCGCGAGCGCTTACGCGGGTAGTTTGTGCGGGGCAGCGGGGAGCCGTAGAAATACCGCTTCCCTTCCCCGTAGATAGTTTGCGCTGGCAATACTGGGATGGAAGCAACTGGCAAAACGTGCCTGACAATATAGGCGTAGGGGCTACAGCTACCCTTTACATCACGCCCCCGCTTCAGCCGCCTGGGATTATTCTTCGGGCTCGGGTACATGCGGGACCTTGTGAGGTATATAGCGATCCGGATACGATTCGGGTGAGTGGCCAGTTTCTGGATAGAAATCTGTACAGCGTGCAGACGCCCATTTGTGCGGGCGACACCGCCCGGCTCCATGCGGGGGGGAGTGGCGTCTGGCTTACGCCTAATGGCTACGGTACCTTCACAGATACGCTGGATCCGCAAGCGAGCTACGTCAGTGCCCCGAATGACCCCGACACCGTGCGGGTATGCTGGGTCATACGGAGTCAGGACCTCATGCGCTGCCGGGAGACTGCCAAGGACACCCTCTGCTTAGACATCACCATTCAGCCGGCTCACGCCAGTGGGAGCTTTAATCTGACCCCCTCGCCAAAGGTGGTGTGTCCGGGCGAACCCGTTTCCTTGCAAGGCACTATCCTACAAGGCGTGCGGGCAGAATGGCGCAGCTCTGGGAATGGTACCTTTTCTCCGAGTGCGCTGGGGACTACTACCACCTATCTCCCGGGCCCCGGCGATGCAGGGAGCAAAGTCTATCTCACTTTCATCGTCTATGGCAGCTGCGGGCGGGCCGAATATACCGACTCTATCCTGGTGCAGAGCGGTGCTACGCCGCAGATTTTAGCGCCGAATCGGGTCTGCGAAAATGTGGCTCTCACCCTACTGGCAGTGGATGCAGCCGCTTTTGACTCGCTGCGCTGGTGGCAAGGAAACGTGCAGCAAGTCCAAAATGGAACAGCCTCGCTTCTGAGTAGGGACTCTGTTTATCAGGTTCCTCCCTCAGGGCCGGGCGTGTATACATTCACCCTTCAAACTTTTAGTGGTGGATGCACAGGCTATGATGAATCTACCATAGAGGTCCTCCCCGCACCCCAGGTGTCCTTTGAGGCCAACCCGAGAGTAACGACCCTCAATAATCCGGAGATTACCTTCACCAATACCAGTCAGGGGGCAACGAGCTTTATATGGAACTTCGGCGATCCCAATCAGCCCAGCGTGGATAGTAGTGGAGCAGCGACGGTAACCTTTACTTATATTCGGCCAGGTCGGTATTCCGTGGTGCTCTTCGGGCAGAATGACCTGGGATGCGCTGATGTGTATGTATGTACGGATTGTATCGTGATTTTACCCCGAAAGGTATTTCTCCCGAATGCCTTTTCGCCTAATGGCGATGGAAAGAATGATGTTTTTAGAGTTTTGCCGGCAGAAGAGGGAACTCCCTTCACTCGCCTGGAAGTCTATGATCGGTGGGGGCAGTTGGTGTTTGCTGGGGATAATCTGCCTTTCTGGGACGGTCGTGGCCTGGATGGGAAGCCCTTAGATGCCGGTACCTACACATACAAAGCTTTTATTTTGGTGCCAGATGAGGGACTTTTGGCGCATACTGGGGTGGTTCATATTGTGCGGTGAGGTTCTGGGGCAGGAGGTTTTGCCGGTAACGTTGTGGGCATTTCCGCAGGCTCTCAGCCCGGTGCAGGCAGGGCTTATAGAGGGGAAGTGGCGGGCGACGGCGGTGCATAGTTTTCGGCGGGCGACGGGGTATCTGGATTATGCGACGAGCTGGTTTGGGGCGGAGGGGCGATTCCAATTGGGAGAGATGCCTGCGGGGGTGGGGGGATACTTCATGAGTGATGTGGCGGGGGGCTTTCGCACGACAAGGGTGCAGGTCAGCTTTGCCTACGAGGCCCCTCTGGGACCGAGGGCCCGGTATGATCATCTGAGGGGAGGCTTTGCGGCCGCTCTCGTACAGCGGAGCATAGTAGGACAAGATTTGTATTTTGAGGACCAGTTTGATGGTCGGGGGTTTTCGCTGCCAACGAGCGAGGTGCCAGTAAGGTCGGCCATCTGGCATGCCGATTATGCGATTGGGGCCATGTACTATCGCACGCGTAAAGTCCCTGGCAATGTAGAGCTGGTGCCTTACATTGGCTTTTCTGCCAGCCGGCTCAATCGGCCAAGCATCGGATTTTTTGTGCAATCGGCCGAACGGTTATCTCTTTTTTGGCAGGGGTATGGGGGAGCTCGGCTTTACACCCGATCGCCGTTTGAGTTTGTGGGGAGCGTGCATTATCTCCGGACGAATCAAAGCCAGTGGATCGGCGGTACGGCGCAGGTGGAATTTGTGATTTACGAGGGGGGGTACTGGCATACGAATCCGGTGGGGAGTGTGGTGGCGGGGGTTAGTATGCGAGCCCGAGACCAGTATACGCTGTTGGCGGGGTTTTCCGTGCGGAAGGGGCTTTCTATTGGCGCGGCCTATAGTGTGCTTACCCGTCGCAATACAACTCCTACGGCGTTCGGGGGTCTTCAACTCATGGTGAGCTACCAAGGAGGCTTTATCTATCGCGAGCGCGGAGAAACCTATCCTTTTCCTGGTTTCTGACATGGCGGCGGAAATGGCTTTGATCTTAGAGGCGGTAGAGGGTAAGCGGGGGGAAGGTGTGCGGGGGCGAGCTTTGAAGGGTTTTTGGGGGTTGGTGGTGCTGAGTGGGATAGGGGTGCTGCTGGGCATGGGATATGGGTTCTGGGTCTCAGAGGGAGCCTGGCGATGGTTGATAGTGGGGATTGGGGGCTTAGTGCTGGGAGGATTGGGATATTTGGCCTGGCGAGGGTATCAGCACATTGCAGCTTATCGGGAGCAGGTGGAGCTGGAGGCCCGGGAAGCGGTTTTGCAAATAGAGGGGCGGTATAAAGCCCTTGTCCAATATGCGTCGGATATCTTTTTAGTGCTGGGGCGGGATAGGCGAGTCTTGTATGCTAGTCCCTCCGTGGAGCGAAACTTAGGCTATAAGCCCGGGCAGGTAGAGGGCGCAGAGGTATCAGAGCTAACTCATCCGGAGGATCGGGCGCTTTTGGAGGGGGCTTTGGAACGGGGGAGCTCGGCTTTCTTTACGGTTCGTCTCCAGCATCGGGAGGGGTACTGGCGGTATTTTGAAGGAATTGGGCAGCCGCTGTTTCAGGACCCCATGATTCGGGGGTATTTAGTAACGCTTCGGGATGTAACGGACCGTAAGCGGGAAGAGGAACAGCGGCAGGCGAAGGAAGCGGCGGCGCTTCGTTTAGCTATAGAAAAGGAGCGGGCCGAGTATGAGCGAAACCTCATAGAGCAAAGTCGTCGTCAGTTAGAGGAGGCCTATCGCATCATTGAAGAGAAAAATCGTCAGATTGAGGAGAGTTTGCAGTATGCGGCTCGGATTCAGCAGGGGATGGTAGCGCCGATGGAGCTGATTCGTAGATATGTGCCGGAGAGTTTTGTATTTTGGCGGCCGCGGGATATTGTGAGTGGGGATTTTTATTGGTTTTATGGCGGGGATGGATATTTTTATTTAGCGGCGGCGGATTGTACGGGGCATGGGGTGCCTGGGGCGCTGATGACGATGATTTCGTCGGCGATGCTTACGCAGGCGGTTTTGGGGGAAGGGATAGAGATGCCAGATGCGATTTTGGCGCGGGTGCATGAGCTGATGCGGCGGGCTTTGCGGCAGGATGTAGAGGGAGCTACCTCGCAGGATGGCATGGACATCGCACTGATGCGGTATGAGGTAGCGCAAAGACGTTTATATTATGCGGGAGCTAATAGACCCCTCTGGATAGTTCCAGTCGGGGCTGTGGAGCCTGTGGAATACAAAGCTGACCGAAAGGGGATTGGTGGTGCTGCGGCGCCAGTCCAGCAGTTTTTCACCCTGCATACGATTGAGGTAGAGCCGGGCTGCTGGGTCTATGCTTCCTCCGATGGGTACGCAGACCAATTTGGTAAAGATGGGAGGAAGTACATGAGCAAGCGTTTCAAGCGGTTTTTAGGGCAGATAGCGGGTTTCTCAGCAGAGGTGCAGGCCA
>JAVVHK010000042.1:0-9190 GCA_032249525.1 Bacteroidota bacterium
GGGCTGGCCGCCGCCTATAGTATTATACTCAAAGACCCCCCTCTGTCTCAGACGAAAGCAAAGGTACAAAGCATGGCTATGCCTTTTCCGGCGCTCCCTATTTACGGGCTGCGGCGTTAGCCTGCGGCGATGGCTGGGCTCTGAAATTACAAAGCCCCTCCTCGGAGGGAGGGGCCTGCAAGTGGCAGAAGGGAGCTTTTAGCGCAGGAGGGTCACCGTGCCGGAGCGGACTACCTTTTCCCCACTGAGCTGAATGCCCTCAAAAACAAAGGTATAGACGCCTTCTGGGGCTGGCTGCCCATTAGTAGTACCATTCCACTGCTTAGTCATATCGCCGCCATTGTTGAAGACTTCTTTGCCCCAGCGGTCATAGACGATGAGGGTATAGCGACTAAATCCAAGAGCTTGGACATTCCAAATATCATTGATGCCGTCTCCGTTAGGCGTAAAGGCCGTGGGAATAACGAGACCCGAGCAAGCCCTGGATAAGAAGGTCAAGGAAGCCTCGGCATAGCAGGGACCGGCTCCCTCCACTTGGAGCCTAATCGTAACATCGCCCTGGAGGAGCGGCGAGTAGGTGCGGGAGATCGTAGCGCTACCGACTTCGGTTGAGCCATCCTCCCAGGTCCAGCGATACACGAAGGGTCCATCTCCCCTTACATGGGCGGAGAAGGTGTATTCTTTTTCTGGGCAGTCTTTGACAAGGGTGTAGCTGATGCTATCTATGACGACAGAGTGCTGATAGGTCACCTCAAAGGAGAGGGAGTCTAAGCGGCAGCCGTTATTGTCGGTAGCGGTGAGGAGGTAGGTTCCTTCTGGGAGGTTGGAGAGGGTGGGGCCAGAGGCGGGGAGGGGGGTGCCGCTGAGGGTTTGCCAGGTGTAGGTATAGGGTGGGGTGCCGCCGGTGAGGATGACTTGGATTTCGCCGTCGGATCCGCCTTGGCAGGTTACGGGCTTAATGATAGAGCTTTGGAGTTTGAGGGAGTCGGGCTGGGAGAGGGTGACTTGGATTTCGCCGCAGCCAGAGGGATTGGAGGCGTCGCGGGCTTGGATGATGTAAGTACCGGCTGGTAAGCCAGTGAAGGTACCGGTGGTATTAGTAATGCCGGAGCCAATCAGTACATAAGTATAGGGAGGGGTGCCGCCCGAGGCTTGCACGGTGAAGCCGCCCACTCCACCCGCACAAAGAATAGGGGTAGTACTAACCAGCTGGAGGGTGAGAGGGGGTACAGCCTGCACTGTAAAGGACCGAGTCGCTACACACCCATTAGCATCTCTCACCCGCAGGGTATAAGTCCCTGCCGCTAGTCCCGTGAAGGTATTATTGGATTGCCAGGCTGGGTAGGTAGGGAGAAGGCTATACTCATAGGGTGGAGTCCCCCCTTGGCCCTCAAAGGTTACAAAGCCGCCGCTCGCACCGCATACGACATCACTGGAATCTACCACCCTTATAGAGAGGGGCGGAGGGTCCATAAGCTGGATGATGCGGCGGATCACACATCCAGCGGCATCTCGCATCCAAAGCGTATAAGTCCCCGCGGCCCGATTCGTGAAAGTGCTACTCGCACTCCAGCCTGTAGTAGGCGGCGTATTGGAAGTGCCACTCACTAGCACATACTGATAAGGGGAGACACCTCCCGTTGTACTCACGCTAATCTGCCCCGTGGCCGCACCCGCACAAGTCGGAGGCGTTACACTGATAGTAGGGCTAATCGTATCCCGAACTACCAGGAGGATAGAGTCCCCCGAACTGCCCTGCGGGATGTTAGCAGTGGGAATGAAGTTGCCACACTGATCGCTAATCGTATTGCCGTCGGAGCCAGGCTGGCCATTGGAGGAGCCAGAACCGGGCGGATTATACCCAATACGAATCTTATAGGTTTGGCCTGGTACTAAGGGACTTCCCACCGTAAGGCGCACTAGATTCGTCTGAGGAGGATTTACAGGGGCGGCGGCTGTTACAGGAACTGGCGCCCCACTGGCTACATCCTCAACGACAAAGTCGCTGCCATTGGCCACTACAGTAGAAGGATCAATAAGTTCGTTGAACCGCACCAGAATCTGGCGGAGGTTGTCCAGCTGGTGATCATAGGAGGCGGCGCAGAACTGAGCCGTAGAGTCCATTTTGGGCGGCGTATTGTCAAAGTACTGCGCCGTACCCGTGAAGGTGATGGTATAGCCTTGATTGTTATTGGTCCAGTTATCTACTAATAGCAGGAAGGTCTGACCGGCGGTAACCGTGAGACCGGGCATCACGGGGGGTTGGGAGGCGTTATAGGATATGGTTCCGGGCTGGGGATTAGTATGGTCCAAGCCCGTGATGCCTGGGCCTCCCGTGTAGCCGCCACAGCAGGAGGTCACACTCGTACTTGCAGCATAGTTACACCGAATGGGGGGTTGGCTGCCTATGGCGCTGCAGGGATTGGAGAGACCAGTCACATCCCACAGGGCAAAGTCGTAATCTGTGTTACTCCCCGGGTCTATGACAAACCCTAAGGTCCCCCCCTGCTGAACGGTAAAGATGAACCAGACGCTCCTATGCTCTCCGGCTAGTAGGCAGGTGCCGCCCCCGCCCGGAAGCTCCTGGGTGGTTCCATAGTCAGGGACGGCTTGGGCGAAGGTATAGGTGGCTTGGCAGATGCGGATGGCACCGGGGCAGTCGGAGGCGGGATTAGAGAGGGGCTGCGGTATGCCAGGCGGCCACGGCGCTGGAGGAGGACTGATACCCCGCTCTTTCATCCGAATGTAAGCGCTATCTACCTGGGCCCAACCCAACGTCAGCCCTGCCAGAATAAGCGCACCCCAAACTTGCCCTCTTAGCTTCATATGGGCAAAGTTACATAGAACGCTCCTCCGTTTGCTCTTCTACATAATCGCTTTTGAGTAAAAAACCCTCTCAAATGCACTTATAAGCTTCTGAGTTACATTTGTGGCATGCTCAGATGCACGAGTGTGCTGATATGGGGGTTGTTAGGGTGGGGTTGGGCGCAGTCGGAGCTTTCGTTGGCGGGTATTTGGAAGGAGTATCGGTATGGGGTGCGGGGTTATGAGTTTTTTAGTGGGGAGGCTTTATGGGGGTATGAGGAGGGAGCGGGGGTGGTGTATCGGTTTCGGGATGCGGCGGCGGCTGAGACGTTGTGGAAGGGGGCTTTTCCGATTGCCCAGATTGTCCCCAGCCGCGCCAATCCTGAGGAAGTGCTTCTTTTTGAGCAGGTGGAGCGCCTGTACCGCCGTTCGGCTCGGTATCGGGTATATCTTCTCTCAGGTGGGAAGGCGACTCCTATCCCGGGCCTCTATCAGGAAGCCGAACTTCTACCGGATGGGCGGGTGGTTTTAGCGGACAGCCAAAATCTCTATCTCTGGCATCGGAGCTCCTCTGAGCTGGAGCGGCTTACTTCTGTCCGAGGGGCTATGCAAGCGGGTACTACCGACTGGCTCTACGAAGAGGAGTTTGGCTTCACGAAAGCTTTTACGGCTTCGCCATCGGGGGCTTACTTAGCTTATCTCCACTTGGACAACACGGAGACGCCTACTTGGTCGCTGGCCTATGAGGACCCGAAGTCCCCTTATCCGCGTTGGCATACCTTCCCTTATCCCAAAGCCGGTCAGAAAAATCCCCGCGTAGCCCTTCATATCCTCTCCCTCTCCGACCGCACAGACCAGGTCCTCCTGCAAGACACGACGGGAGGCTATCTACCTTTCTTCTTCTGGAGCGAAATGGGAGACGAGCTTTACTTCGTGCATCTGAATCGGCTCCAGAATGCTTTTACGCTATACCGATGGGAGCCAAGTGGGAAAGAAGTACAGGTGTTTTTCCGAGACTCCACGCCTTACTGGTTTAATCTGGATAATCGGATGCTTTTCGCTGCTCGGGCGGATCAGCCGGAGTTTTTTTATAAAGCGGAGCGGGGAAAGGCGCCGGTGATTGAGCGGTATGACTATAAGGGGCGGCGTTTGGGGCAGTACTTCGTGCCGGGTCTCAAAGACCTGGTGGGGTATGCGCAGGGAAAACTCTTTTTCACGGCCTGTGGGAAAGACCCCACGGCGCAGCGAGTAGGATATTTAGACTTTCGGCGAAAGGCCCCTACCCCGCAGTGGATCACTTCTGACACCCTCTGGGCCGAAGCCCAAGTGAGCGCTACTTGTATAGCCATCACGGAGAGTGGCCCCCTCAGTCCGCCCCGTACTTACCTTTTGGATGCGGCCACCCTCACGAAGCGCTATGCACTTCCCGACCTTAATGGTGCTCTTCGAAAGCAGATTCTCCCTTTGCAAGTGCGCTACTTCCGCTTTGCTAATGAAGCGGGGGATAGCCTCTGGGCTTCTTTCCTACTACCGGCGGATTTTGACCCTCGGCGGAAGTACCCTGTGCTGGTGCGTTTTTATGGAGGGCCGGGGTCGCAGATGGTGTCTCGGAGGTTTGAAAACGTGTGGTTTTTCTGGGAGGCGCGACTCGTGCAAAAGGGCTTCCTCGTAGCTCATGTAGATGGCCGAGGGACAGGCCTTTACGAAGGAGCCTTGCGCTACGGCATTTACAAAAATTTAGGCACGTTGGAGACGGCGGATGTAGTGGCATTTGTGAAGTACTTGCGGCAGCTACCTTATGTGGGGAAGGTGTATGGGATGGGCTGGAGCTTTGGGGGTTATGTGGCGGCGCGTTTAGCGATGGAGGCGCCACCCGATGCTTTAGCAGGAGTGGTATCTATTGCCCCTGTAACCGATTGGCGGCTATATGACTCGGCCTATACGGAGCGGTTTATGCAGACTCCCGCTGAAAATCCCGAAGGCTATGCGCGCACCAGCCTCCTAACCATGGGGCGCCCCCTCCAAGCCCCCCTCCTCCTGATTCACGGCGAAGCCGACGACAATGTCCATGTCCAACATACCTATCGGCTCATTGAGGCGCTCCTGCGCCGCTACCCTGAAAGCCCCCTCACCTGGCGCATCTACCCCGGCCAAAATCACGGGATCGGACGATATAGGTATCACCTGTTTTTAGAGGTAGAGCGCTTTTTGGGGATAGAATAGTCTAACCTTCTACCTTTGCCCAGTGGCTGAAACTCCGGAGGAAAGAAAAGCCCGGCGCCGACGCTGGTGGCGCGAGCTGATTATCATTCTGGCGGTGATTGTCATAGTGCGGGCTTTCGTGCTGGAAGTGATGCTTATTCCCACCAGCTCCATGGAACGCAGCCTTTTGGCCTGGGACTTAGTCGTCGTAAGTAAGCTCCCCTATGGCCTCCGACTTCCCCGCGTCCTCCTCTGCATCCCCTTCATCCACAATAAAATCCCCTTCACCGGCATCCCCTCGTACTTAGACTGGATAGTCCTTCCCTATAAGCGCCTACCCGGCTGGAAAACCGTACAGCGAGGCGATATCCTGGTCTTCAACTACCCAGCCGACGATGTCATGCCCAACGACCCTATCCTCGGCCCCGTAGAAATCCCCAACCTCAAAGAAAACTACGTCAAGCGGTGCGTGGCCATTGCCGGAGACACCGTAGAGGTGCGCGCCGGCAATATCTACATCAACGGCAAGCCCGCCTTTGAACCCAGGTACGTGCAGTATCGCTATTATGTGCGCACCAAAGAGCCTTTGACAGAACGGATCCTCCTGCCCTTCGGGTTTCGGCCAGAAGGCAGCTCCAACTACAACTGGCAGCGCATTTCTAACTATGAGGCCTACCTATATGCCCCACCCCTCATCATAGAAGCCTTCCAAAAAACCTACGCCTCCAGCATAGACACCCTGTACCGGGCGGTCTTGCCGGATACCTTTCGCATGCCGCAAATGTATCCGCACCATCCAGAGGCATTTCCCTGGAACTTAGACCATTGGGGACCCTTTTATTTGCCTCGACGGGGGGATACCATTATGCTCTCCCCCCAGAACCTCCTCTTATACCGACGGCTCATTGAGGGCTACGAAGGCCACACCATAAACGAAGTCAACGGCCAAATCTACATTGACGGAGAGCCTCGCCAGAGCTATACCTTTGAGATGAACTACTACTTCGTCATGGGCGATAACCGGTATAACTCGCTGGATGGGCGATTTTGGGGGCCAGTGCCTGAGGACCATATCGTAGGAAAACCACTAGGGGTATTCCTGTCTATTGAAAACTTTCGCGCACGATGGGACAGGTTTTTGCGGGCCGTTCAGTAGAGGCCCTCTTGTCCGAACTTTTCCCTCCAGCGGAGGCAGAGCGGCTTGTTAAGCTTTTAGGGCGGCAGCCCACGCTGACGGAGGTATGGCTTTTTCATGCGCTGTGGAGCGAACATTGTAGCTATAAGAGTTCGCTGGTGCATTTGCGACGTTTGCCGCGGGAGGGGTGGGCGAGTTTGCGGAGGGCCGGGGAGGAGAATGCGGGGTTATTAGATATTGGGGATGGGTGGGCGGTGGCTTTCAAGGTGGAGTCGCACAATCATCCAAGTGCGGTGGAGCCGTATCAAGGAGCGGCCACGGGCGTGGGGGGCATTCATCGGGATATTATGGCGGTGGGGGCGCGACCCATTGCGGCCCTAAACTCCCTGCGCTTTGGATGGCCCGTAGATGCGCACACCCGAAGGCTCATTCAGGGGGTAGTGCGGGGGATAGGGGATTATGGGAATGCGTTTGGGGTGCCGACCGTGGGGGGCGAAGTGTATTTTGCGGCCGAATACGCAGGTAAGCCCCTCGTCAACGCCATGAGCGTGGGCATCGTGCGAACCGATAAGGTTATTTCGGCGCGAGCGACCCGAGCTGGGCAAAAGGTATATTACCTTGGGGCTCCTACGGGCCCGGATGGGATTGGCGGGGCGGCCTTTGCCTCTGAAACCCTGGAAGGGGACGCCCGAGAAAACCTGCCTGCTATACAGGTGGGCGACCCTTTCCGTCAGAAAGTACTCTTAGAGGCGCTCTTGGAGATGGTGGAGGCGGGGCTGATTGCGGGGATGCAGGACATGGGGGCAGCGGGATTAGCCAGTGCCACATCAGAGACCGCCGCCCGCGGCCAAAAAGGCATGCGCATCTATCTGGACCGGGTGCCCCTGCGCACCCAACTGACTGAACCCTACCAACTCCTCCTCTCGGAATCCCAAGAACGGATGCTTTTGATTGTGGAGCCGGAAAAGGCCCCTGCAGTGGAGGCTATTGCCCAGAAGTGGGAACTCCCTTGCGTAGAAATAGGGGAAGTGGTAGAGGAGCCGGTTTTGACATACTTTTGGCGGGGGGAGGTGGTGGCGCAGTTAGATCCGCGGCTTTTAGCGGCGGGGGAAGGCGCCCCTACTTATGATTGGCCGCGGCGAGAACCGGCTTACCGCCTACTGCAGGCGGCCTTCCAGCCAGAGAAGGTACCCGACCTTCATCCCACCCAGCTAAAAGAAGTGCTCAAGGCCCTGGTGGCTCATCCTAACTTAGCTTCTCGGGCTTGGATATACACCCAATATGATCGGATGGTGGGAGCGGGGACGATGGGGAGTGCGGGGGAGATAGGGTATGCGGCGGCGCTGGTACGTTTGCCGGGGCAGGCGCGGGCTCTGGCTATGAGCTTGGATGGTAATCCGTTTTGGGTGGAGGCGGATCCCCGGGTGGGTGCGGCTCTCTTAGTAAGCGAAGCGGCCCGCAATGTGGCCTGCACCGGCGCCCGGCCCCTCGGCATCACCAATGGCCTCAACTTCGGCTCCCCCCAAGACCCCGAAGTCTATTACACCTTCGTGGAGACCATAGAGGGCATCCGAGAAGCCTGTAGCTTTTTCGGCCTGCCTGTAACCGGCGGCAATGTCAGTTTCTACAATCAGGATGAGCGGGGGCCGGTTTTGCCCACGCCGATGATTGGGGTGGTGGGGCTTCTGGAGCGTCCCTTGGAGCGAGCGGTGCCCTTAGGCTGGCCCCAAAAGGGCGTCCCTCTACCCCTCCTCCTTATCGGCAGTGCTGAGGCCCTCTATGCTCCTACGCTTGGAGCCAGTCATTATTTACGGGATTGGGTGGGGATTCGGTATAGTCCGGCGCCGCGGTTAGACCTGGCGGCAGAGCGGGCCCTTCAGCGGCTTTTGCCGGAGTGGGCGGAAAAGGGATACCTGATAGCCGCGCAAGATGTGTCGGATGGAGGCCTTCTCTTGGCTCTTTTAGAAATGGCGTGGGCAGGGGGAAGCGGCTTCGTCGTGGAGAAGCCGCAGGGGGTGCGGCGGGATGCGTTTTGGTTTGGAGAGGATGGAGGGCGGGTAGTCGTAGCCACCCTACCGGAGCTGGTAGAGACCCTCATACAGGCCGCCGAAAAAGCCGGGCTAGCCGCCCTACCCCTGGGTCAGACCCTGCCCGAACGCGGTTATGCCGAAGTAGAGGGCCAAATCCTGGACCTACGTTTTCTGAGGGGTTTGTGGGAACGCACCCTGCCCTACCTTATGGATGCATGAGGGGTTTGGTAGGGGGACTGTGGGCATCTTGGAGGGGCATGAGGAAGCTGATGGAGGGGCTTCACGCATCTCATGGAGGCATGGGGAGCCTAATAGGGAGACTGTGGGCATCTTGGAGGGGCATAAGGAGTCTGGTGAGAGAGCTTCACGCATCTCATGGAGGCCTGAGGAGGCTGGTGGAGGGGCTTTGGGTGGGGCTCTTGTGGGCGCAGAGTGGGGGTTGGGGCAGTAGTCTTTTAGAGGCTGATACCGTATGGTTGGACTTAGCTACGACGGCCTCGTGGTTGGATCGGCAGGCCCGCCGTCTAAACCTAAGAGAGGTGCGTTCTGGCCAGCCCTATCCTCAGGGCCTACTCACGAAGGCTCGTCAGACTCGGCTTCTCTCCCTCACCCCAAAAGAAAATGCCTTAGTGTGGGTGTGGCAAGTGGGGGAAGATACTTTTCTTTTTGAGTCGCGGCGGGTGTCGGTGCGCCAGCTGCAAAAGCATTTAGTTCTTCTGCGGGGGCCTTGTGCGGTGGGGCCGCAGGTGGTGGAGCTTTTGCTGGTTTTTCGGCCTCGGGCCAAGGACCTCTCTCAGGAGGAAGCGCAGTGGGGTTGGCAGCCCTTCGTGCCAGAAGGCTGGGAAAACGCTATCCTTGCTCCTCTGGCTCTGCCTCAGCACTATAGCCCTACTGCGGTTACGGCGCTTAGTCTGGTGCTTTTGCGGCAAGCCCCCGCTAAGCCCTTTTTCCTTCAAGAGGTGCGCTTGTATGGCCGAAAGAGTGCCTTTCTTCCTCGGGATGAGGTGGTGGCTGTGTA
>JAVVHK010000043.1:0-9150 GCA_032249525.1 Bacteroidota bacterium
CTGGGAAGGGTATCAGTATACGGCGGGGTTACCCTTTATTCGGACGGCGCCC
This sequence comes from Bacteroidota bacterium, assembly GCA_032249525.1. GTDB lineage: Bacteria > Bacteroidota > Bacteroidia > SpSt-205 > SpSt-205 > JAPYWM01. Next base: position 53 of record JAVVHK010000043.1, read on the forward strand.
GATCATGGCGTTGCATACGATAAGGTAGGGACGGCCGAAGCGTCTTTGGAGAGCCTCTCTGCCGCTATTTGGGAGGGATTAGTCCTACTACAGCGCCGGCAGAATGCCTTAGCCTATCTTTCGTCGTCTGCTTCTGGATGAAGGGACTGGTTTTTTGGGTAGAAGGTCCCGTAGGTATAGCTTTTGAGCTTTGGCAGGAACCCTTGCATCTGCTGAGCGAAGCCATTTCGGAACGGCTTCCCGTCTGGCTTTTGCGGTATTATCGTAGCGAGACCACCCCCGCCTACGAAATGGAAATATGGGATAGCCGAGGACGCGCAATTACTTTTTGGGGCGCCTGGAAAAGTAAAAAAATCTTACATTTTGTAGAGTCTTATTGGCAGGCAGAGGGCTTCATTCCCGGGGCCATCGTAAAGGTCTCTGCATCTCTTACCTCCTTCCTTGTGCGTTGGAAAAAGCGGTTTGGTATACCTGTTGTGGATTTTGGTTCTGAGGAGGGATTATGGCGCTGGCCGCATAGTGGGCTATCCCAGGTCTATAGGGCCGAAGCTGAGCGCCTCCTACTACCCCTCAATAGAGGCAGTTCAGAAGCGGCTCACCGGATAGGCAGTTTCCTCTTAGAGCGGGGGTGGTCCGTTCTTTTTACGGGATGGGCCCAAGAGAGTACTTCTTTTCGGCGATTACACAGTCAATATCCTCATCGGGTGGGTATTTATCTGGGGCTTTCGTGGTTGGATGTGGAGAGCTTATTGGAGGGCTGTTGGGCGGTTATTTTGCCGGCTCCTATTCCCGCTCTTTTGGGGTTGGGGTGGGGGAGGCCGGTTTTTTATCCGGGGGCTTTGCCGCGGGAAGGGCCAGGCCTCTACACCTACCAGGGGGTAGAGGAGTTATTAGCGTCTTTACGGAGTGATCGGCTTACACCTACTCCCCTCTTTTCTCCAGCGCAGCTCGCTTCCATGTGGATAGAATGGTATGACTCTCTTCTTGTTGGAAGTCTGAGCTGAGGGGGAGTAGTTTTATACTTTGATAGCGAAGGTAAGCTGGTCGTGGCGAAAGATTTCTTTTCGTTTGAGTTTGGGGTAGGTCGCAGACTGCATAATGGGGAGTTGGGCTTTGAGGCGTTCCCAGAGTGGGAGGTGTTCGGCCGGGAGGCCGAGGGGTTTGCCCATTTTTTCGGCAATGGATAGGAGGACTTGGTAGGTGGGGAGGCAGTCGGGAATGTGGGCTGGGTTGCGCCAGCGGTCTACGGCTTGGCCAGCGGCATCCAAGCGGCTTTTAGGCAGGTAGAACCAGTCCGTTGGTTTCATCTGCTGCCACTGGCGGGCAGGCTGCACTGTCTGGGCTAAGCCGTCCTCGTTGATGAAGGTGGCGAAGCTTTCCAGGTGGGTGCTGGCGGCGATTTCGTAGGTGAGCCTTTCTGGATGGGCGCTTCGGTTGTAGGTGTGCGCAATGAGGAGGGTTTCGGCAGGGAGTTGAGGCAGAATCTCGTTCAACGCAAGGTCATCTTCGACCCAGTAGAGGAGGACGTTCGGCTGGGCCCGGAGCTTTTCCAGGAGGGTCTGGGTGGAAATGGACGTATAGCCCAGGGCTTCGGCTCCGCGAGCGTTGGGCGTACGGTCATCTCGCCGAAGGAGGTGATCCCCCCATCCCGGCTGAATATGGGGTACATAATAGAGCGGTGCCTCAGGCGAAACTTTATCTCGCAGGGCTTTTAGTACGTAGAGCGTTTCTATGCTGGCGAAGGCGGACCCTACCCACACGATCCGGTCGCTATGATGAGCAAGGAGCTGGGCGATTTGCTGAAGAGCTTCCTCCCAAGGAAGGGGATTACCTTTTGTGTAGATGCCGGAAGTGCGGTTTTCGTTGTATTTTTTGTAATCCAGGCGGCCTTCATCGCACATCCAATAGGCGTTCACCTGGAGGTTTTTTCGGGGGGTGAAGCGCATGACGAGGTTGTCTCGTACCCACACATCGGCGTTGCATCCCTTAGCGCAGCCTGTGCAGATGGTAGGGGTGTAGTTCATTTCCCAGACTCGGGCTTTGAAGCGGTGGTCACGGCTGGTGAGGGCGCCTACGGGGCATATGTCTACGGTATTGAGGGAGTAAGGATCGTCAAAAGCTTCGCCGTGAGCTGTGGTGGGGTAGTTTTTATTGCCCCGGTTGACCATGGTGAGCTGGTGGGTTTTAGAGATTTCGCTGGTGAAGCGCACGCATCGGGTGCAGTTGATACATCTTTCGGCGTCCAGCATGACGTGGGGGCCGAGGGGGACGCGCTTGGGCTTGTGGACTTTTTCCAACTCAAAGCGGGAGCCTTCGGGGCCGTACTTGTAGGTCCAGATTTGAAGGGGGCACTCGCCGGCCTGGTCGCAGATAGGGCAGTCCAGCGGGTGGTTGATGAGGATAAACTCCAGGATCGCCTCCTGGGTGCGGGCGACGGTAGGGGAAGTGCGATGCGTGCGCACATGCAGGTCAGGTACCAGGTCGGTCGTGCAGGAAGGGGTGGGTTTCGGTCCCCACTGAATGCGCAGAGACCCGTCTGCCTCCCGAATATACTCTCCTGTCTGACGATCCTTCATGGGGAGGCCTGTTTCTACGAGACACATGCGGCAGTTGGCGGGGATACTTAGCGCGGGATGATAGCAGAAAAAGGGTATCTCAATGCCATTTTCCAGGCAAAACTGGAGGAGCTTCATCGGTTTCTCGTAGGTGTAGGCCTGCCCGTCTATGTAGATGGTCGGCATATAGCAAAGGAACAAATAAAGCGGGGAGGAAGGGGCGTTATTGGATGAGGAGGCGAAGGGGCTGGGTGTGCGGGAGGCGGTCGCCGGTGACGAGGTAGAAGCCAGGCGACAGCGGCGGGGTAAGGGGGTTGATGCCGGGCTGGAGGGCGGTTTGATAAACGAGACGGCCCGAAGCGTCCGTGAAAGAAACCTGCATAGCGGCTGGCGCTTCGAGGTAGAGGGTTTGGCCTTGGGGGAGGGGATTGGGAAAGAGGCGGAGGGCGGGGGTGGCGGCTTCCGGGAGGCCGAGGGAGACATCTCGCGTGATGCTGAGGATTTCTCGGATGAGCCAGTAGTCGGGGTCTACTTGAAGGTTAGTGATAGTGCCGGCATTGGGGATGTAAAAGGTTTGTGGGGACTGGGTAAGGAAAAGGTGGATAGTGGTGTCGGGGGCGCTGGTTCTTTGGAGATAGATGGGGATGGGCGTCTCAAAGAAGGGGGTCTGACTGGGGCAGGAGGCTTGCTCCGTGATTTCTATCCAGAGGTCGGGGCTGGGGTTATTCCATCGCACGGCAAAGCGGGGATGGCCCTGCCCATAGTAGTACTGCTGGAAGAACGTGCTGAGGGAAAGGCCCGTGGCATTCTCAAAGGCCCCTCGGAAGTCACCTGCAAGCGCCGTGCCAAAGGCTCGGCTTTGGAGGTAGGCTCGTAAAGCCGCAAAGAAGAGCGAGTCGTTTCTGACCCGGTAGCGTAGCATGTGCAGGAGATAGGCGCCCTTATCGTAGGAGAGCCGGCTATCAAAGATGCGGCTGTCGTTTAGCGTATCGGGCACCCAGACGCTTCCGCAAGGGCTGCTGATAATATTGTCGTGGGTGCTGACGAGCCAGTTTCGGGCGGCTGAGGCCGTACCCAGCTTTTGCAGGGCGAGGTATTCGCTATAGGAGGCAAAACCTTCGTTGAGCCAGATATCTTGCCAGCTTGCGCAGGTGACATAATCACCAAACCATTGGTGGGCCAGCTCATGCGCTGTGAGCGTAAAGGTGAAGAAGCCTTGCGTGGTCATGGTCTGATGTTCCATCCCCCCGCTGAAAGGGGCCATCATATGGCCGTATTTTTCCTCATGGAAGGGGTAGGGGCCGAAGAGTTTAGAAAACTCTCGCAGGAGGGCCGCGGTGGTGTCAATCTGTGCCTGAAACTGCGGCAGCGTGCCGGGGTTGTTGTAGATGTAGTTTTGGACGAGCACCGGCTGCGAAAGGCCCGGGATAGGGGCATAAAAGCTGTAATCAATGTACTCCGCTACGGCAAAGGCCACGAGATAGTAGGCGATGGGGTAGCGGGATTTCCATCTATAGCGGAGGCGGCCGTCAGAAAGGGTGTCTACGCCTTCTAAGAGGCCGTTTGCGCCGGCTTTTGTGCCTGCCGGCACGGTGAGGAAAAGCCATACGGAGTCGGCCTTATCGGTTAGGATTTGTTTGCAAGGCCACCAGGTATGCGCATAAAAGGGCTCGGTAAGCGTCCAGGTTACTTGATTTCCCCAGGTAGGCGAAGCCCGGTTGAAGATACCTGTGGCCCCTGTGGAGGGCGGTGTGCCTCGGTAAAAAACTTCGGCCTCTACGAGCGTCCCCTGAGGGGGCTGGGGATTAAGTGGGATTCGGATCGTATGGCCCCGCCGTAAAAAACTCCGCCGAACCCCACCGACCCGTACAGAGTCTACCGTCAGCGCGCTGTGCAGCTCAAAGGCCAAGGTATCCAGTGCGGGGGCTGTCACCTCTATGAGGGTACGAACATGGCCTTTGAGGGTAGTAGTGAGGTGCGACACTTCCAGGTTGAGGTGCCAGAATTTTGCGTCGTATTTGAGGAGGAGGGCCCGGGTGGCCGCATCCTGCTGCGCCCATAAGCAGCTTAGCACGGCCATGGGGAGGACATAGCGCATACGCAAAGGTAAAACAATAGTGCAGGGCGAAGCCGCTTCTTACCACTCTTCGCCGCCCATGTCCGAAGGAGCCCCGCGCCGACGGCGCCAAAAGTTCTCGCCGGCTTTGGTGCGCTGGTAGCGAACCTGCACGCCAAAGAGCCGGAAAGGCACACCGGTTATGTTTTCCTGGACGAAGCCCGGCCCAGTAATATAGGTGCGAAACCGGAGATACTGGTAGAAGGGGTTATACACGATGGCGCCGACGGACCAGCGGCCTTGGGCGAAAGTCTTTCGCAGGCCCAGCTCCTGAAACATGAACACCGGCTGCTGCCCTTGCAAAGCCACGCGGGGAGAGTTGTAATTGCCCGAAAGCTCCGCTATCCAGTCTGCTCGGGGCCGCCACTGAATGGACCCCCGCACGCTATACTCGTAGCCAGTGTTTCGCAGGATAAAGGTACCTCGGTCCGCCCAGAGGTCTACATAGGCGCCTTCGCCGCTGAGCTGGAGGGTGATTTTGTCTTTCCAGAAGCTTTTTCGCCAGAAAAGCGTGGCCCCGTAGTAGCCCCGCCGCCCCACATTTAGAAAGGTCGTATTCGTTACCCCTGCAGCATCCACGAAGCTGTAATTTTCAATAGCGCCTTTTGTGTAGCGGGCAAAAAGGGTGAGAAAGGGAAAGAATCCGGCTTCTACGCTGTGGGTGATTTCTGGGCGGAGGTTGGGATTGCCGTAACTGATATTGCGGGGGTCGGCGGCGTCTATGAAGGGGTTGAGCTCACGCAGCCAGGGCCGCCGAATGCGCTGGCTATAACTAAGCTGAATGGGGAAAAGGCCCCGCACGCTATAGCTCAGGAGGATATTGGGCAGGAGGTTGCCAAAGGATTGTTGGATGGGGAGGGTGCCGCGCAAAAAGCGGGCGTCATTGTAGGTATGTTCGTAGCGCAGGCCGGCTTTGAGGAGCCAGCGGTCTTTGGCCCAGGCGAGGGAAACGTAACCGGCTGGCACCCACTGGGTGATCCGAGAGGTATCGGCCCGCAGGAGGTATGGCTCAAACTGCTCCAGCGTGCGGTTGAAGCGCTCGTAAGCCGACTGGGTGGAGAGGCTGCGGAGGTTGAGACGTAAGCCCGTCTCTACTTTCCAGCGCTCGCCTAAGGGCCGGGTGTAGTCGGCTTGAAACTGGCCCTCGTACGTGTCGGCTCGGTTCTGGCTACGTTCCCGCAGGAAAAAGGTATCCAACGTAGCGAGCTGGTCCAAGGTATAGCGCTGGATGCGGGGCGAAAAGCCGCCCTGTAGCGATACAAAAAGCTCTTCGCCACTGCGCGTGGGGGACTTGTAGGTATAATCCAAGTTGGCATTGAGCCCCCAGTCGTACAGGGGGAAGGTCGCCCGGCGGGAATAGGTGATAGCAGCTCCGTTAGCTAAGGCGGGATTTTGGAGGGTAACGAGCAGGTCATTCATGCGGTTAAAGGACAGGGTTCGGTACTGCACGCCCCAGCTAAACGTGCGGGCGGCATTCTGGATGAATTCGCCATTGTAGAAGATACCGGTCATGAAGCGCCGGGGCAGGAAGGAGCCATCTTGCGTTAGGATAGCCAGGCCGCTTGGGGTGTGAGACTCCCGGTAAAAGCGCGTGTAGCCGGTGCCGGCGTAGCGATAGCGGCCGTTGATATTGAAGGTGTGGGACTGGCGGCCGATTTTAGCGCCAAGCATAGCACTGCCATTGGCAAACTGCGTGGAAATGCCAGCGTTGAAGCTCGTGGTGAGGCCATCTAAGCGGTTTTTCTTGAGGACGATATTTAGGATGACGGCGCCTTCGGCCTCATAACGGGCCGAGGGATTAGTAATCAGCTCGATTCGCTCTATCTGGTCGGCGGGAATAGCCCGCAGCGCATCGCCCGGGTTATTCGCAAAGAGCAAAGAGGGCTTGCCATCTACATAAATGCGCACGGCTCCACTGCCCCGAACTTGGATGTTGCCATCTACGTCTAAGTTGACGGCGGGCATTTTGCGGAGGGCGTCCACAGCGTCGCCGCCCTGGATGGTAGGGTCTTTTTCTGGGGTATAGACGATTTTTTCGGGCTGGTACGTAACAGGGCTACGCTCGGCTTGGATTTCTACGGTTTGGAGTTCTATGCCGACTTCGGAGAGGTAGAGGGTGCCGAGGTTGAGGTCTGGGCGGAGGGGGGTTGTTTCCACGAGGCGTTCGGTGGGGCGGTAACCCAGGGGCTGCATGCGCATGCGATAGCGCCCGATAGGCACTTCTCGGAGAATGAAGGTTCCTTTTTCGTCGGAGAGGGTGCCGGTGATGAGTTTGTCTCCCCGGTAGAGGCTAATACTTACGTAGGGGAGAGGCTCTTTGGTGGCGCTGTCTTTGAGGGTGCCGCGGATGGTGCCCTTGAGGGTGGTCTCTAAAGGAGGGCGGAAACGTTCCTCGCCGCCCATACCCGGTCGGCCTTCTCCTCCTGGTCGACCCATACCCGCTGGCGGCTGCGCCAGCAAAACACTCACCCCTAAAAGCGCAGCCCTCACCCTGAAAAAAGGCATTTTCAGCATGTAGATGAAACAAAAGTATGGCAAAGGTATCGGGATGGCCTAATTCTTAGAGGCGTAAGGGGCAGATGGGGTTTAAGGGGATAGGGTTTCCGGCGGAGAAGCCTTCTTAAAAAAAGCTGTTGGGGCACGGTGATGCCGTGCCCCAACAGAGCCTGCGCAGGGGAGAGTCGCTTATTCGGTGATAATCAGCCGTTCTACTTGGACCTTTTCGCCTGCTATGAGGCGCACTTGGTAGACGCCGGCGGGGAGGCTAACCCGCATTTGATGCGTGCTACCTGTAAAGGCGTCCTCAGCCACGAGGCGACCCGCGACATCCAACACCTGGATGCGATAGGTATCCACTGCTGGTGCTACGATAGTGAAGGCCCCCGTGTTGGGATTCGGGAAGATGCTGAAGGTGCCCGCATCCGTCCGCAGGCCGACAGTTACATTGAGGTAGACGGTGTCCCGCGTCGGGCCGCAGGCTCCCGTTCCTCGTACCGCTTCCAGGATGACTGTGTAACGGCCAACACTGATGTTATTGATAGTGAGGGAGCTACCTGTGCTGGTGGTCGGCGTACCTGACGGCGGGATGGCATTGTACAGGTTCCAGGTGTAGCTGTTACCGGAGGTTTGCGGGGAGCTCACATTGAAGGTTACATTGCTTCCTTCGGTGATGGAGAGGGTTTGACCACTGACGACATTATTGCTGGCATCGGCGATCTGGGCCCGGGCGGTGTCCTCCACGATGATGGTGACGGGCGATGAGGCGATGGAATCAGAGGAGGTAGCACAGCTTGGGTCGCCATTGGGATTGAATATAGCGACGGCGGTTACAGTGAGGGTGTCCTCAGCGTCCAGGGAAATTGTGTATGTGGCGCTGGTGGCTCCCGAGATAGGATTGCCGTTAGCATCCAGCCATTGATAAGCCGTGGCACCGGGGGTCGTCGCATTGAGCGTGATAGGAGCAGAGTTTATACATACCGGCCCGCTGGGAGCCCCAGTGACGTTGATGGAGCTGGGTCGCATCTTATAGCCCGTGATGTTTACCGTAAAGGTACCCGTGGCCGAACTGAAGCCTTCTACGACGAGGTAGAGCGTATGCCCCTGCACAAGGAGTAGGGAGTCCCTGGCTGGGCTGGAGAGGGCGTTTGCATTCCGGGTGTTAGCGTTAGGCGTACCTATCGCCACGATCCTACTCAAGAAGCCGGTGCTGCATCCATCGTCGCTATCTATGGTATCCGCTGCCGTAGCATTGATAAGGTGGATGTAGCTATCGGTTAGGGTACCGGTGGTGCCGCAGAGAGAGATGTCAAGGGAGTCTAAGCACGCGGGGAGCTGGATGAGGAAGAAGAGATCCCGAGAGGATTGTGCCCTTGGCAGACCCGTGTATTCATCGCTGAGGCCCGGCCCGCTGGTGCTATCGGATATGGTAGCCGTCCACATCCCGGAACCGGAGGGCGTCAGGGTGATCGGGATAGCTGTGGCAGCGCGGTTGCCTGGCCGGTCGGTGAGGTTGATGGATACGGGGTTGTCGCTGGTGTCGGGCGTCAGGCCGCAAAAGGCAGGAGCCTCAGCGACTACGGCTATTGTGAGGGTTCCTGTGTAAGTAGGCGGCGTGAGCGGGGGAAGCGTGATAGTGATAGGGAAGCTACTCACACTTGGGCCTGCGCTCCAGGTCGCCCCTCCATCCAGAGAGTAAATCAGATTGAGGCTCCCAGAAGGCGTTGGTGAAGAAGGATCCAGATCAATCTCCACCTGCTGGCCCCAGAGGTAATCAGAGCCTGCGAGCGGCGGATAGGTGGAGGTCACCACGATCTCCGGCGCCTGCACACTGCTCGGACAAGAGAAGGGCGTGCCATCCAGCTCATCAGCACCGACATCCGGCGCGGTACCGGGGTCGGGCGGATTGTTAACCGAAGTTCCAGGGGGAT
>JAVVHK010000044.1:0-9137 GCA_032249525.1 Bacteroidota bacterium
CCTCTCTCAAACTGGAGCGCAAAATAGAATCCTGAAAAACTACCGATGCCGCCACGAAATTCCCCATCATCCAATCCCCCACGGCCCGTACCAGCGGAATCCCCTTCCCCTGCCCAAGCCATTCCAGCTCATAATAAGTGGTGTCACGAGGTAGAAGGGGAAAGCCATTGAAATATACTGAGTCTCGCTGATAAACCTTCCGCTTGAGTCGCAAACAGTCATAAGTACCGAGAGGGATTTGCACTTGGCCGTAGCCATCCACTTCATGGATACGATAGCCGCGCCGGACAATAACTACCGTACCAGGCTGGTTCGGGGGCTGAAACTCCATCCGCAGCCGAAAAGTCGTACTATCCCGCCTCCCATAGGTGAGCGGAAGAACATAGACCTCATCTGGGTCCGAGTAGCAAAAGCTCAGCGGGATACCATTGAAGGTGACGCCGACACCTTCTACTCGTAAGTGCGTATTCGTTTTACTGAGGAAAGCGTATATGTCCCTAAAAGTACCGAACGGAGTGGGGATGGAGTCAGCTATTTTGAGCAGGAGGGATTGCCAGAATTGCCAGTTTCCACAAGAGAAAGAATACTGAGGCACGCTGCCGATGCCTTTCCATTCGCTGGTGAAGTGGGTATCGGCTCGTAAGGTAGAGAAGTTCCAAGTATGATTAGCGCCGGTGGTGGCGAAATCTATGCTGGGATTAGGTCGGGCTTGACCGACGGGATAAGCGCTATTGGGGGAGGGAAGGTCTGTGCTTTGAATCGTGATTTGCGCCCAGAGGATAGCCAGAAAGCCCAAGAGGTAGCGCATACTACAAAGATAAGTCATATTCGCCGATCTTGGAAAAATTGTTTGAGGAGGGCGAGCGCTTCATTGGCAAGGAGGCCGGCGTGGATGTGGGTTTTGGGGTGGAGGAGGGGGGGATGAAACTGAGAGAATCCGCGCTCAGGGTCGGGGGCACCATACACGAGGGTACCAATTTGTGCCCAGGCCAGAGCCCCTGCACACATGGGGCAGGGTTCCAAGGTTACATACAAAGTGCATTCGCGGAGGTACTTACTCCGCAGGTGGCTTGTAGCGGCCGTCAGGCAAAGCATTTCGGCATGGGCCGTGGGGTCTTGTAAGGCCTCCGTGCGATTGTGGTCGGCAGCGATTAGAGTATCGCCACACACCAGCACGGCCCCTACTGGCACTTCGCCCATCCGAGCCGCTTGCTGAGCTAACTGAAGCGCCTTGCGCATCCAGTATAGGTGGTCTTTCATCGGCGAAATAGTATCATGCCTCCTGTTGTCAGGGCTGCCGCTGCGAGCAGTTGCCAAGTGAGGGGCTCTTGCCCTACCAGGGCCGCTATGAGCAAAGTAGCAATGGGCTGCATGTTTATGTACAAAGCGGCCTGCGTCGGCGTCAAATACCGAAGCCCATAGTTCAGCAGTAAATAAGCCGCCACCGACATCCCCAGGACTAAGTAAAATAGGCTTATCCAGGCTTCTCCTGAAACGAGGGCCCAGTTTTGCCGCCACACTCCTACTATCAGCGTGGGCAAATGCAAAAGCGCACCCAACATCATAATGTAGCCCGTAGCCCGGAAGGCCCCTATTTTCGCTAAGATAGGCGGCGAGTAGTTGAGATAAAAGCCCCAGAATATCACCGCTAAACCCAAAAGAAGCCCTCCCCAGCCGTAACAGCTGTGCAGGAAGTTATGCCATAGAGCCAAGATGACCCCCCCATAAGCAAGTAGGAGAGGCAGGACTTTGCTGAGGAGGAGCCGCTCCCGATGAAAGACCCACAAACCCAGAAAAAACACTACCGAAGGCGTGAGCGCATAAATAATTGCCGTGGTCGTAGCCGTAGTGTAGCGCAGCCCCCAGTTGAAGAGAAGCTGATTGAAGAAAATACCTAAGGCCGCCAGGAGAAGAAGTCGCCTACGAAGGGGACGAGAGAGCGCTGACCAGTCAGAGAGGGGAGAAGCCCCCTGACTTAGGCTGAGCCCAATCCCATACACCACCCCGCTCAGCAAAGCCCTTAGCCCCGTCAAAGCCAGCGGATCAAAGGCCTGCGCCGCCTCCCGACCCAACACATACCCCAACGAAATAATAAGGGTCTGCCCAATAAGGGCCGCATGCCCCTTCCAGATTTCCGGGCGAGTCTTAGGTACAGACGTCAAAGTCGCTGGCATAAAAGCTTGTAAGGACAATACTTGCAGGTCTGCTCATTGGTGGTCATAGGAAAAAGTGTAGCGATTTCAGCTTGGCGCGCTGACCCTGGAGAGGAAGTCAGCGCTTTGATAAGGTCCTTCCAGCGGCTTTCCAGAAGGCTAAAAGATGCTTGCCAAAGCCTCCGCACTTCCGCCTGCTCCCACTCCGAAAGTTGATAAACAGCGTAGTTGGATGGGCTAATGGCATTGGCTACGATAAGGGTAAAGGGCGAAGGGAAGTTCATGACATAAGTAAAGGCCTGAAAGTCTATGCGGTTGGGGATTTTCTGGGGGGGCGGATTTTTGGCGGTGATGGATTGAAGGGTTTTTTTCCAAAGGTCAATAAAGCTTGCGAATTTAGCGATGTCTTTGGGGAGGGGGCCTGTTTTGTAGTCTATGGCGAGGAGGGGAGTATGGTGATAGGAGGTGATGAGGAGGTCTAAGCGGCCCCGTAGGGTGGGTTCGTGCAGAGGAGCAATGAAGCTATTGAGCCAAACTTCGGGGTATAGAATGATGGGGAATGGAGAGGGGCAGGTTGAAGCCTTAGGATAGTGGTCCCGAATGTGCTTGTAGAAGATTCTCCCACTGTCAGCCCAGAGACGCAGGTAGAAGCGGGCTTCGGGATTTTGCAACAGGGGAGGGAGGATGGGGGCATTATGGCGCTGCATCCGGTAGTAGGCTCTGCGTAAGATACGGTATAACCGCCGGGGTGCCCAGAGCTTCTCCAAAGTAGAAAGGCTGTATAGAAGGAGATGCTGGGGTCGGCGGTAGCGACCTTTGGGATGAAAAGGAAAGCCAACTAAGGCTGCCCGCAGACCCTCATGAAGCCAACTTCCTAAAAAGGCCTGAACCGAAGGCCTATCCTCAGGAAGACGAACGACCTTAGCCAAATAATACTGCCGAGGGCACTGCAGAAAGGAATACAGGTCCGTAGGAGAAACTACCTGAGGAGGCCGATCCACCTTTGATACAGGTAAAGGAAGAAGTGGCTCGGGCGACGGCCCTGTATATGAAGGTACCTTAGGAGGAGTGGGATTAGCGGAAATGGTCCAGATTTCTTTTAGGCATGGGTATTTTCTGGGCACATAGGTGAGGAATTCTTCTAAGGGAGATCGGTTTTCTTGGCCGGCGAGCTGGTAGATGTAGGTCTCTTGCGCTCCATATAACAGGAGAGTAAGGAGACGCCAGGCGGTATAACTTCGGTAAGTGGGGGGATAGTACCGAGCCCGAATAGGAGCGGGCAAGAAGCTGGGCCGAAACCAGGGACCTAACGGGTCTGCCGAAGGTAGAAGTACAAAAAGTTTTTCATAGGTCAGGCCGGAAAGCTGGGCCAGCGTGCCACTAAGCAGGTTGGTAGATGGAGAGGGCCATGGCAATGGCATAGGCTGACGCCCCAAAAAGCGCAAAAAATGCAATAGGCCCATGATATTTTGTCCCTCACCTCCCTGATAAAATAGCGAATACAGGCGAAAAGCCTCGCGCTCTGCAGGCTCTTCTGTTTCTGGCAGGGGAATTCTGTCCAAAGAAGGGACTTTTCCGGCTCGGTAGGCCTCGCGCAGAAAAGTGCCGATTTGGGTATCTAAGAGGGTAGGGTGGGTGAGCGCCGGCCCTGTGAAACCCCTCTCCCGAAGGATATGCTCAAAAATAGTTTTGACCTTCGCATCTCCGACCCACACCCCTACTACCTTGCCTTGCTTATAAGCATCAACTACCTCCTTACTCGCTTCCTCAAGGAGCTCGGTAATAGTACGATAAGAGTTTTTGAGTTCCACTTTTCTCGCCTGACACGGGGAAAATGTCCGAGGGAGATACAACATTTGAGTAGAGGGAGACCCATTTTGCAGAGGCCAGAGGGGCTCACCTAAACATTCTTGCAGAGGATAAATGTCCCAGCCCCACACCTGCGCCTGTCCTTGACGAACTTGATACTGTATCCATTCTTGAATCCGCTTTTCTGGGCTAAAGATATTCCACAGGACTACCTTCTCTCTTAGCGGCTTTTGCATGAAGAGTTCTTCGCCTAAGACTTTGCGCTTTTTCTCCCATAGATAAGTGAGGAATTTTTCAGCGATTTGGGGGAGTTCTTGTTGGAGGGTACGCATGACGGGGCCCGGGTAGGTTCGGGGCAAGGGGAGTACCTGTAGCCATGGCAAATCATTGTCCTCCCCTCTAAGCGCAAAAGTCTCTTGAAGAGCTTTTTCGTTGGCTACCTCTTGCCAGGCGGAGCGCAGGGGTTTTAGTAAATCCTGCATCTCACCAAGAGGAGAAAGGCTTAAGAGAATCTCCCGAATGTCCTCGGCTAAGTGCTGCGCATAGCTCCACCCCTCTAAAAATGGGAGAGAGGGTTGCTGAGGTAGCACTTTCTGCAAGGCATCCTGAAAGGCCTCATAAATATCGCTGCCGCTGGCGATAGAAAACTTCCACCTTTGGCTCAGGTAAGAGTATAGACCATCTACCTTGTAGCCCGGAAGCTGAGACTCAAGGTATTTCGCCTGATAATCATCCAGGACTAAGATATGGGGCTTTTCGTGAGGGAAGTCGGCTTGGAGGGCATTAGCCACCTCCTGCCAAACTGAGGAGTCCGACACGCCCCTACTTAAGGTGAAAGGTTCCTCGTCCAATCTCCACCCCCTCGCAAAAGACCGCTACCTGATAGTTACCTTTCTCTAACTCGGTGTCCTTGTCCCGTATAAAGACACCACATACTTCTTGTCGCTGTCGGTGATAGGAGAATTCCACCTTTGCAGAATATGGCTGTTCGGTATCCATCAGGGTAAAATACCCACTACTGCCGGCGAAGTTTGTGAGCACTTTTCCGGAGGGGTCGCTGATGACGATATAAGCCGTGCGCGGGCCGGGCTCCGCCACTTCATTTTCCAGTACGGTGAAGCAAATTTTGAGCCTGTGGAGGCGACGAGCCCGGAATTCGGTCTCCCAATCTTCTTTGCCATTGTCTTTGATAAGGGCATAGCGAAACTCTACTGCTTTAAGGTAAGAAGCAGCCCGCACTTTGACTTCCAGCCGCTCTTTTTCCTGCCGGATCTGTTCGCGTTCCTCCTCTTTTTTCTGAACCTCTTGATAGAGCTCCGCCGTCTTTTCCCGAAGCATTTTGTTTTCTTCCTCCAACTCTTGAATTCGGGCCTGATACTTCTGAATGTAATAGGCCATTTGTTCGGTTTTGAGCTTCATTTCTTCAAACTGGCGTTGGGAGATTTTGCCTTCTTCGGCGTATTTCGCGATGCGAGCGCGTAGCTGCTGGATTTCCTTGGAGAGGGCTTCCACTTTGTCAGCTTTCTCTTGGAGCTCTAAGTCTTTTCTTTCCAGTTCTTTGCTGAGGCTCTGGACCCGCTCTTGGAGTTCGCTGACCTCACTTTCTAAGTCCACTTTTTCTTCTTGGAGCCGCTTTATTTCAGTAGTTTTTTTGCGAGATTCCATGTAGAAGTAGGTGGCAGCGACAATGCCAAAGAGAGCGAGGATACTGAGTATGATACCTGCCCGCATGAGACAAAGTTAGCGTACTAAGAACGCTTTTTCTTTTGTTGGCGTTGGAGGGCTCGGCGTTCTCGGCGTGAGAGGGGGATATGGGCTTCTGGGGGATGGGAGGGGGAATAAGGGACGGCTTCGCCTTCGGCTTCGGCGATGGCGGCGGGGGTAGGCATGGGAGCCGTGATGGTTTGTGTAAAGTAGTAATCTTCACCTGCTTGTCGAGCTTGCAACCGGGAGAAGTCCCTTCGCGTCTGGATTTGGCGCTGATGCGTCATGTGCTCCTCGTAGATTTCTATGCGGAAGAGGGTGCCTAAAATTTGCTGCGCCAGCCGGTCCAGAAGGTCCTTGAAGAGCTTAAAGGCTTCCAGTTTATACACTACGAGGGGGTCTTTTTGCTCGTAGACAGCGGTTTGTACAGCATGACGGAGGTCGTCCATTTGACGCAGGTGCTCCACCCACAAAGCATCTATCTGACTGAGGGAGACCATTTTTTCTATTTCAGTGAAGACGACTTCTCCTTCGCTTTCTAAGATTTGCATGACGGGGAGGACGATGGGGAGGCGGCGCTGGCCGTCTGCCGTGAAGTCTATTTGGAGCCATTCGGCGTGCGGAATCTGTTTGTGAAGGGCTTTCGTGCCCTCATATACTTGCTGATTGATTCTTTGCCGCTTAGTGCGATAATGGGCATAAGCCTGTTCATATAGGTGATTAGCCACGACATCCGTAGGCTCTTCTAAGAGTTGGGGGGAGATGTCGGGCAAGAAGGCGAGGGTGCGCAGGCATTCATAACGGAGGGCTTCGGTATCCTCGGGCTTGCGATAACGTTCTGCCAGCCCATAGAGGAAGTCTTGGAGGGTATTAGAGAGGTCTATGGCGAGCCTGTCGCCAAAGAGGGCATTGCGCCGCCGCGCATAAATCGCTCGACGCTGGTAATTCATCACTTCGTCGTACTCTAAGAGCCGCTTACGAATAGCGAAGTTGTTTCGCTCTACCTGAATTTGGGCGTTGGTGATGGTGCGGGTGACCATTTTGCCTTCCAGGGGTTCGTCTTCTTTGACTTTGAAGAACTTCATCCAGCGGCTCATGCGTTCGTAGCCGAAGAGCCGTAAGAGGTCATCTTCTAAGGAGGCGTAGAATTTAGAGGAGCCGGGGTCGCCTTGGCGGCCGGCTCGGCCCCGCAGCTGATTGTCAATGCGGCGGGCTTGGTGGTGTTCGGTTCCAATCACGGCCAGGCCGCCCAGTTCGGCTACGCCCGGTCCGAGCTTGATGTCGGTTCCTCGCCCCGCCATGTTGGTGGCGATGGTTACAGCCCCTTTCAGCCCGGCCTGCGCCACAATCTCCGCCTCCCGCTCATGGTGCTTCGCATTAAGAACGTTGTGCGGGATGTTTTGGAGTTTCAGCATGCGGCTGAGGAGCTCCGACACTTCCACAGAAGTAGTCCCTACCAGCACCGGTCGCCCTTGGGCATGCAAACGTTTGATTTCTTCTATGATGGCATTGTATTTAGCTCGCTTGGAGAGGAAGAGGGTGGTGTCATAGTCTATGCGGATACAGGGGCGGTTGGTGGGGATAACCACCACATCCAGTTTGTAGATATCGTAGAATTCTTTGGCTTCGGTTTCGGCGGTGCCGGTCATGCCGGCAAGCTTGTGATACATTCGGAAGTAGTTTTGGAGAGTGATGGTAGCCCAGGTCTGGGTGGCTCCCTCAATAGAGACGCGCTCCTTAGCCTCAATAGCTTGGTGGAGGCCTTCGGAGTAGCGCCGCCCCGGCAAAATCCGCCCAGTATGCTCATCTACGATCAGCACCTGCCCGTTCATCACGACATAATCTACATCCCTCTCATAGAGAACAAAAGCCCGCAAAAGCTGCTGAATAGCGTGGAGTCGCTCGGCCTTTTCGGCGTAGGAGCGGTAGAGGGCCTCTTTTTTTTCGGCTTTTTCGGCGGGGGAAAGGTTGGGGTTTCCGTCTATTTCGCTGAGCTGGGAAGCCAGGTCAGGCAACACAAAGAGTGTAGGGTCTTCGCCATACTGCGCAATCCGCTCCAAGCCCCGATCCGTCAGCTCAACGCTGTGGTTCTTTTCATCCACGACAAAGAGAATGCCCTCATCTACTTCGGGCATGCGGCGGGCGTTGTCTTCTAAGTAGTAGGCTTCGGCTTTTTCTAAGATGGGGAGGATGCCGGGTTCGGCTAAGTATTTGAGGAAGGGGCGATACTTGGGGGTAGTGCGTTTGATGCGTAGAAGAAGTTTGCCGGCTTCCTCGGGTTTAGTTTTGCCTTGCTCAATGAGGCGTTTGGCTTGGGCTAAAAGCTGGGTGGTTTCCCGCCGCTGCTCAGAGACCAGACGGTCAATAAGGTTTCGGTACTGCTCGTAAAGGTAGTCGTTGCTATGCTGAACCGGCCCGGAGATAATTAAAGGCGTGCGTGCCTCGTCAATGAGGACGGAGTCTACTTCGTCTATGATGGCATAATGGAGCTCCCGCTGAACGATTTGGTCAGGAGACGTAACCATGTTATCCCGTAGGTAGTCAAAGCCAAACTCATTATTGGTGCCGTAAGTAATATCGGCTTGGTAGGCTCGCTTGCGCTCTTCGGAATGTGGAGGGTAGTAATCTATGCAGTCCACGGACAGTCCATGGAAAGCCAAAAGGGGGCCATTCCATTCTGCGTCGCGTTTGGCGAGGTAATCATTGACGGTAACGATGTGCATGCCGAGGCCGGTAAGCCCATTGAGGTAGGCGGGAAGCGTAGCGACGAGGGTTTTACCTTCGCCTGTGGCCATCTCAGCGATTTTACCCTCATGCAGGACAATCCCCCCCATCAGCTGCACATCGTAGTGAATCATATTCCACTCCATCTCATGGCCCCGCACTTTCCAGACATTAGGCCAAATGGCTTGGCCGTTTTCTATGCGGATGTGGCCGTACTTTTGCGCCATCTGATAGTCCCAATCCGTGGCAGGGACGACGAGCTGCTTGTGCTCGGTCAAGCGACGGGCAGTCTCCTTAACAATCGCAAAAGCTTCGGGAAGCAGCTGCGTCAAAACTTTCTCAATCTCTCGGTTGCGCTCTTGATGAAGCTGGTCTAACTGCTCGTACAGACGTATCTGAGCGTTGATATCACCCTCCTTGATGGCACTTTGCAGGTCTGATTCCAACTGGGCTTTTTTCTCTTGGATCGGGCGTAAATGAGCCTGAATCCTCTCTCGCAGGCGGGTCGTCTGCAATCGCAAGTCCGCATCGGAAAGGTCTTTCAAAGTCGCATAATGCTGGTTGATTTGAGCTACAATGGGCTTTAGCCGCGCAATATCCCGCTCTCGCTTACTTCCAAATAACCCTACGAGCCACTTCAGCATGATAACGAAGGTACGGCAAATATAACTATTTGAAGTGGCCGGGACGCTAATAGGCGAAAAGGCCCTCGCTGCTTGCTTATACCATTTTGAGGCCGAGGCTTTC